>JBFYQB010000090.1:0-3378 GCA_041302955.1 Flavobacteriales bacterium | reverse complement strand
TGGTTGGCTGTGAGTTTTATGTGACGGACGACCGGTTGGACCGCAGTCGCCAATCGAACGGTTTTCAGGCGGTGCTGCTGGCGAAGGACAAGGCCGGTTATCATAATCTATCGAAGCTGAGTTCCATCTCCTTTTCCGAAGGGTTCTATTATGTGGCGCGCATAGACCGTGAGGTGCTGCTGCAACATAAAGAAGGGCTGATAGCCACCACGGGCGGACTGGGCGGTGAAGTGCCCAACCTGATCCTGAATGTGGGCGAGAAACAGGCCGAAGAGGCTTTCCTGTGGTGGAAAGAGCAGTTCGGGGAGGATTTCTACGTGGAGCTTTTCGACCATGGATTGCAGGAGGAAAAGCACCTGAACCGCGTGCTGCTCGACCTGGCACGCAAGCATGGCGTGAAATATTTCCCTTCGAACAATGTCTATTACCTGAACCAGAAGGACGCGCAGGCGCAGAAGATCCTACAGTGTGTGAAGGAAGGTGTGCGCATCAACGAGCCTTCACGGGGGTTGGAATACATCGACCGTCAGTTTCCCAACGACCAGTTCTATTTCAAGGATCAGCGGGCGATGAAGACGCTCTTTGCCGATGTACCGGAAGCATTCGCCACCATCACCGAGATATTGGAGAAGGTGCAGAACTACAAGCTGAAGCAGGATGTGCTGCTGCCCGTGTTCGACATTCCTGACGAGTTCAAGGATGCGGAGGATGTGGCCGATTCGGGCAAGCGGGGCGAGAATGCCTACCTGCGCCACTTGACCTACGAAGGGGCCAAAAAGCGCTATGGCGAGATTACCGATGCGCTGCGCGAACGCCTCGACTTTGAGCTGGCCACCATTGTGAAAACCGGTTATCCCGGCTATTTCCTCATTGTGCAGGATTTCTGTGCCGAGGCACGCAAAATGGGCGTCAGTGTTGGGCCGGGCCGTGGTTCGGCAGCGGGATCGGTGGTGGCCTATTGCACCGGCATCACCAATGTGGATCCCATAAAGTATGACCTCCTTTTTGAGAGATTCCTGAACCCCGACCGCGTATCGCTCCCCGATATCGACATCGACTTTGACGATGAGGGCCGGGGCAAGGTCATCGATTGGGTGGTGAAGAAATACGGCAGCAAGCAGGTGGCGCAGATCATCACCTATGGCAGCATGGCGGCCAAATCGGCCATTCGCGACACGGCCCGAGTGATGAACCTCCCGCTGTCCGATGCCGATCGCATTGCGAAGCTGCTACCCGACAACCTATCGCTCGGAAAGATCTTTTCGTTGGATGAAAAATCCCTGAAAGAGGCGCTGAACGGTGACGGTGAGAAGCTGCAGATGGTGGCCGAATTCAAGAAACTGGCCGACAGCGACAGCCCGATCGGACTGGTGATCCAGCAGGCCCGCGTTATTGAAGGGTCGCTGCGCAACACAGGTGTCCATGCCTGCGGGGTCATCATCACGCCTGACGACATCACCAGGCACATTCCCGTGACCACCGCCAAAGATTCTGAACTCGCCCTCACGCAGTTCGACAACAGTGTGGTGGAAAGTGCGGGGATGCTCAAGATGGACTTCTTGGGACTGAAAACCCTGTCCATCATCCGCGATGCCATCGCGTTGGTAAAGCTTCGTTTCGGCACGGAGATAGATCCGGACACCATTCCGCTGGACGATGAGAAGACCTTCGAGCTCTATCAGAACGGGCAGACCAACGGCACGTTCCAGTTCGAAAGTCCTGGGATGCAGAAGCACCTCCGCGCCCTGAAACCCGATAAGTTCGGAGACCTCATTGCCATGAACGCCCTCTATCGCCCGGGGCCGATCGAGTACATCCCCAACTTCATTGCCCGTAAACTTGGCCGAGAGGAGATAAGCTACGACCTGCCCGAAATGGAGGAGTATCTGGGCGAGACCTACGGCATCACGGTCTATCAGGAGCAGGTGATGTTGCTGTCGCAGCGCTTGGCCGATTTCACCAAAGGTCAGGCGGACGGGCTGCGCAAGGCGATGGGCAAAAAGATCTTCAAAGACCTGCAGAAACTTCGCCCACTTTTCTTTGAAGGTGCCAAAGCGAAAGGCCATCCGGAGGATAAACTTGAGAAGATATGGCGCGACTGGGAGGCCTTTGCACAGTATGCGTTCAACAAATCGCACAGCACCTGCTACAGCGTGGTGGCCTACCACACCGGCTATCTGAAGGCCAATTACCCGGCCGAATACATGGCCTCGGTGATGACACACAACATGAACGACATCAAGAAGGTGACCTTCTTCATGGACGAATGCCGCAGGATGGGCATTCCGGTGCTTGGGCCCGATGTGAACGAGAGCCGCTACAAGTTTGCGGTGAATGCCAAGGGCGAGATCCGATTCGGCCTTGGAGCAGTGAAAGGCGTGGGAGAAGGTGCCGTGGAGGCCATCTTCAACGAGCGCGAGGCCAATGGGCCATACACCTCCATCTTCGACATGTGCAAGCGCATCGACCTGCGGGCAGCCAACAAGAAAGCGTTGGAAAGCCTTGCAGTGGCTGGGGCGTTCGACTCGTTCAAGGGCAGTCACCGCGCCATGTATTTCCACAGCGATGGCACCACCAATTTCCTCGAAAAGGCCATCAAATACGGGGCGAGCCATCAGGAGAGCATCAACTCGGCACAGGTGTCGCTGTTCGGTGAGGCATCATCGGTGCAATTGTCTGAACCTTTGGCGCCCGTGTGCGAACCTTGGGGAAACATTCAGGCCCTGAAAGCCGAGCGCGAGGTGGTGGGCGTTTACATCAGTGGCCATCCGCTTGACGACCACCGGCTGGCCATCGACACCTATTGTAACATCGACCTAGTAACGCTGCAGACTGAGGAGGCCAAGGCCCGCCCGCAGGAATACAAGTTCGCAGGCATCGTAACAGGCGTGCAGCACCGCATGAGCAAAACGGGCAATCCGTTCGGCATATTTGAGTTGGAAGACCACGAGGGCACCTTCGAGATCGGGCTTTTCGGAGAGGACTACACCAAGTTCCGAGAGTTTTTCAGCGATGGATATTTCCTCTACCTGCGCGGCATATGGAAGGACAGGTGGCGCGGCAAGGACGATGCCCGTCCGCCCGAGAAAGAGTTCAAGCTCAATGGCATCGAACTGCTCACCACCCTCATGGACAAGAAGGTGAGCGGCATCACCATCGATCTGCCGCTTTCTGACATCCTCCCGCAGCAGATCGTGGAGTTGGAAACACTCTTCAAGGCACATCCCGGCCCATGCAAAGTGGCATTCCGTGTTACAGACGAGGATGGCGACCGCATCACCTTCCGCTCGCGCACCGTCACCATCAAACCCGACCAGGAACTGATCTATGGGATAAAGGAACAGTTGGGATATGCGGTGGGGTTGAAGTAGAGTGCCT
>JBFYQB010000089.1:0-16850 GCA_041302955.1 Flavobacteriales bacterium | reverse complement strand
ATCAGTCACACCGCTGGCGTCATCAGTCACGCCACTGGCGTCATCAGTCACGCCACTGGTGTCATCAGTCACACCACTGGTGTCATCAGTCGCGCCACTGGCGTCAGCATCCATGAATGGTAAGGAAGGCTTCTTGCGCCAACGGTTGCGAGGATAGCACGCACGACCCCTATCGTGCGTGCCCCCTTGTTCCGATTCTCAATAATAGACAAGCACATTAAAAACTTACATCAAATGGCACAACAGTATTTTTTTCCGAAATCAATCCCAGCCCAGCGCGAATGGCTGGTCATCTATGCGCAACAACTGCCCACTGTGGGCCCAAGCATGGGCATGACGGCAGTGGAGATAAGCGACAACGTGGATGCCGCCAATGCGGTCATCGCATCTATCGATGCCGCCAGTCTGGCCGAGAACGTTTACAAACAGTCGGTTGAGGCCAAGGACAACGCAGTGCGTAACAATGTGAGCGGGGTGATCCTTCCTGCTGTTAAACGCTTCAAGACAGCATCCAGCTACACTACAGACATGGGCCGACTGCTGGGCGTAGAGGGCACCGACCTGGACTTCGACCCCGATACCTACCAGGCCCAAGGTTCGGCCAAGGTGCTGGGCAACGATGTGAAGATCAGCTTCACCAAGGCAGGGGCCGATGGCGTGGCCATCTACAGTCGGGTCACAGCGGCCGCGGCAGGGGTTCCGGCAGGCAATACGTCACCTCCGCCCACCGTGCCACCTACTCCGGCCGAAATGCTTCTTTTCAGCAAGCTGGCCATTGACCACCACAGCCCCTATGTGGACAACCGACCGTTGGCCCGTCCCGGCATTCCGGAATTGCGCGAATACTACCTGCGCGGAATGGTGGACGATGCCGAAATAGGCCTTCCAAGCCTTGTCATCCGCGTAGTGGTGGGTGCCGTATCCTAATGTTATGCCCCCTCCCGTTCCTTACAGGCGGGAGGGGGTTATTTCCCCACCACCTTCCCTATATCGCTCAGCCCGTCCTATCGCGTTACTTTTGATCAACCCATGAAATGTTCCCTCAGCATACTTCTTGCCTTGCCCCTGCTTTGCCAAGGGCAGGGCAATCTTGTTCCCAACGGCAGCTTTGAAGAAATCACCTCCTGTCCAACCTCCAGTGCGCAGATTCATCAGGCACTGCCTTGGATGAACGATATTGGTGGTGCGGAATTGTTTCACAGCTGCAACCCCGGTACCCCAGACGGTGACCCACATGTAGGTGTTCCGCTCAATGGCGTAGGCTATCAATATGCTCATTCGGGCGAGGCCTATGCAGGTATATATACCTATGGAGGCCCAAATGAAACAAACGGCAGGGAGTATCTTCAGGTGCCACTTATAGAGCCAATTCATGCAAGTAGGAGGTACATCGTATCATTTTGGGCCAGTCTAGCGGATGAATTTGATTATGCTGTGGGTTCGTTGGGAGCATATTTTTCCGATACGATCCTGGTTCGAACCTCATTCAATTCCTTACCAGATGTGGAGCCATCCATACAAAGCCCTCCCGGACAGATATTCAGCGACAAGGACCTATGGTATTTGATAACTGACACCTTCACAAGCCGAGTTGGGGGTGAGCGTTATATAATCATAGGCAACTTCAAGAGCACAGCAGAGAGCGATACATTATTTGTACCTACGGATGAGAACGGCAGCTGGAAATCCTACTACTACATAGACGATGTCTCCGTCATCGCCTTGGACAGCATCCCCAATAGCATGGCAGAACCCACCACAGAGCCTGCCCTCACCCTGACCGTATGGCCCAACCCTGCCACATCACTGCTGCACATCCGCACAGGCCGTCCACTGGTAAGTGTGCAGCTGCGCGATATGCTCGGCCGCATGGTGCATTCTGAGGACGCGCAGGGCACAGGCCACACCCTGCACCTTGGCGGCATACCCCCAGGGCTCTACCTGCTGGAGGCCCACCATGCCGATGGCCGCAGGGCCGTGAAGCGTATCACGCTCATGGATAACTGATACCTTTCACCCATCATCCACCTAAAACCCCGAACTCATGAATCCGATTGTACGAAACATCCTTGCAGTGCTTGCCGGCCTTGTGGTGGGCAGTGCGGTCAATATGGGCCTCATCATGGCCGGTGGTGCCGTGCTGCCCCCGCCCGCAGGTGCCGATGTGGGCAGCATGGAATCGCTGGCCGCCACCATGCACCTTTTCGGGCCGCAGCATTTCATATTCCCCTATCTGGCCCATGCCCTCGGCACGCTGGTAGGCGCAGTGGTGGCAGCGCTGCTGGCCGCCTCGCACAGGGGCCGCATGGCCATGGTGATAGGCGCCTTCTTCCTGCTGGGCGGCATCGTCAGCTCGGTGCAGCTGCCCGCCCCGCTATGGTTCAAAGCCTTGGATGTGATAACGGCCTATCTGCCCATGGGCTACCTCGGTGGGCGCATTGCCGCAGTTATCAGGCCCGTTCATCGATAAGCAAGCATTTACGTAGAACAGCCTATCTGTCGATGGGCGGTCAATCACTATTTTTCCGAATGAAATACGATCAGTTGCCATAATGACCTGAACCCACAGCTACCGCACACCGGGGCTATTATTCATCCGTAAGAAACACGCAGGAAATTGGAACCTTCCACCGACTTCATCCTTCAGCGCAGGCTGATCAGCCTGTCGGGCCTTATCGGGGCCCTGCTGCTGCTGTTGGGCATTGTGGCCCTCGCGGGCTGGCAGTGGGATGTGGAGCTGCTCAAGCGCCCCATGCCGGGCACTGTGGCCATGAACCCCGCCACAGCCCTGTGCTTCCTGCTCTGCGCGGTGTCGATCATCGTGCCGGTGGTGCGGCCATCCATGCGCAACGTATGGCCCATTGGCGGTGCCATCGTGGGGGCCATAGGCGGCATCAAGCTGCTTTCGCTCGCCTTGGGCAGCGACACATGGATAGACAGCATGCTCTTCGCCTCCAAGCTCGATGGCGAGGTGGGCACTGTGCTGCGTAGCCGCATGGCGCCCAATACCGCGCTGGGGTTCCTTGTGGCAGGCACTTCGCTGGCATGCTACCGCCTTGGCGAAGGCCGGGCCGATAACCTGTCGCGCCTTGGCGAATGGTTGGCCATGACCCTCTTCATCCTCGCGGTGATGCCCATGTTGGGCTATGTGTATGAGATAAAGGAGTTCTATGGTGTGATGAGTTTCATCCCCATGGCGGTGCATACGGCCTTCGGGTTTCTGCTGCTCAGCACCGCGCTGCTGTTCGGCCATCCCTTTGGGCGGTTCATGATGCTGCTGAGCGGATCGCTCAGCGGCAGCTATGCATTGCGGCTGCTGCTGCCAGTGGCACTGTTGGCCCCCGTGGGGCTGGGCTTTCTGCGCATCAGTGGGCAGCGGGCCGGGCTCTACACGTCCGAATTCGGCACCATGATGAGTGTGACGCTCGAGATCGTCATCTTCGTCTCGCTCATCTGGAAGGTGGCCATCGAGTCCAACCGCAACGATGCCGAGAAGGCCGAGTCGGAGCAGAATCTGGCACAGATGAACACCGTGCTGGAGCAGCGCGTCAAGGAGCGCACCCTCGAACTGCGCATCTCCGTACGCGAACTGGTAGAGAACGAAGAGCGCAACCGCAGGCTGGCCGAACGCTTCCGCACATTGGTGGCTGCCTCCAACACCGGGGCTTGGGAATACAACGAAGCGACCAATTTCCTCTGGTGCAGCAACGAGTATTTCTCCATGCTGGGCTATGCCCCTGAGGAATTTGACATGTCGGGCGCGCCCAATATGGACCAGGTATGGACCGACCTGCTGCATCCGGACGACTGCGCAAAGTCTGACCCGCATTTCTCAGACAGCCTGCGCGATGCCAATGCCATGTACGAGAACACCTTCCGTATGCGCCACAAGGATGGGCATTACCTATGGATACTCTCGCGCGGCCGCACCCTCAAGGACAGTGCAGGCAATGCCACTCCCATCACGGTGGGCACCCATATCGACATCACGGCCAGCAAACTGGCCCAGGCGGAAATGATGGAAAGCGAGGCCCGCTACCGCACACTGGCCCAGCGCTTCGGTACGCTCATCGCGGCATCCAACACCGGTGCATGGGAATTTGATTCCACTACGCATAACTTATGGTGCAGCCGCGAATACTTCACCATGTTGGGCTATGGCGCAGAGGGCCCGTTGCCGTCCGTAACAGATACGTTGCAAGACCATTGGGTGGCGCTGTTGCACCCTGACGATCAGGAGCGGTCAGCCAACACCTTCGCCAACTATCTGAAAGCGCCTCTTGGTATGTATGAGAGCACCTTCAGAATGCGGCATGCCGAGGGGCATTGGGTGTGGATATGGTCGCGCGGCCGAACGCTTACCGATGCCGATGGCAATCCCACATCGTTGACCGTGGGCACCCATATCGATATCACCGACCGTAAGGAGGCCGAAGACCGCCTTGCCGCAAGCGAATTGCGCTACCGCCAAACGTTGGACAACATGCTCGAAGGCGTGCAGATCATCGGGTTCGACTGGAGATATCAGTACGTGAACGATGCTGTGACCAAGCATGGCGGCCTAACTGCCCAACAGATGTTGGGCCGAACCATGGCCGAGTGTTATCCTGGCTTTGAGCATACACAAGTCTACCAGCTCATCGCACAGTGCATGGACGACCGCCTGCCGCATCAGCTCGAGAATGAGTTCACCTATGCCAACGGAGCGACCGCCTACTTTGAACTGAGCATACAGGCCATACCCGAAGGTATCTTCATCCTCTCGATAGACATCACCGAACGCAAACAGGCCGAACGCGAACTGGTAGAGCGCGAACTGCGCTACAGGAATACGCTGGACAACATGCTGGAAGGTGTGCAGATCATCGGTCACAATTTCGAATACATCTATGTGAACAGGACACTGGAGAAACAAGGTGGATTCACTTGGGAACAGATGAAGGGCCACACCATGACCGAGATGTATCCCGGTCTGGAGCAGACAGATGTGTTCAAGGTGATAACCGAGTGTCTGCGCGACCGTGAGGCGCGCCATCTGGAGACCAATTTCTCCTTTCCTGATGGCAGGACAATATGGTTCGAACTCAGCCTGCAGCCAGTGCCCGAAGGTGTCTTCATCCTCTCTATAGATGCTACCGAGCGCAAAATGGCCGAGATGGAGGTGATTCGCCTCAACGAAGGGCTGGAGCGCACCGTGGAGGAACGCACCGCCCAATTGACAATGGTAAATAAGGAACTGGAGGCATTCACCTACAGTGTAAGCCATGACCTACGTGCCCCGCTGCGCGCCATCAACGGCTTTGCCGAGATGACCACAGACCAGTATGGTGCAACGCTGGACGACAACGGCAAGCGCCTGCTACGGGTCATCAAGGAGAATGCCGTCACCATGGGGCAGCTCATTGACGACCTTCTCGACTTTTCGCGCATAGGCCGCAAGGAGATGGTCTTCGGCAAGGTCAACACCATGGACCTCGCCCAAGAGGCACTCAACGAACTGACACAGCAAACACCCGAAAAGGCCACGCTGGTAGCCATAAGCGCCCTGCCTGTAGTTGATGCCGACCGCCACCTGCTCAAACAGGTGTTCATCAACCTGCTGTCAAATGCCCTAAAGTATTCCTCCAAACGTCCAGACCCACAGATAACTGTTTGGGCGGATGAGACGGACGATAAGTGGTGTTCCATGTCAAGGACAACGGTGCCGGTTTCGACATGGCCTATGCCGACAAGCTTTTCGGGGTGTTCCAACGTCTGCACAGCAAGCGCGAATTTGAAGGTACTGGTGTAGGTCTCGCATTGGTGCAGCGCATTGTTGTGCGCCACGGGGGCAGCATCTGGGCCGAAGCCGAACTGGACAATGGGGCGACCTTTCACTTCACCTTGCCAAAAGAGCGGTCAGCTGTGGTAAACAAGGTCACGGAAACACACGTTACTTCATCATCATAGCGTATTCAAAAACAGATTATACCACAAACCATGGAAAATAGAATAGTCGACATCCTCCTCGTTGAGGATAGCCCGTATGATGCAGAGCTGACGATGACCGCTCTGCTTGCCAAGAACATCACCAACCATATCGAGCATGTGGAGGATGGTGCCGAAGCCTTGGATTTCATCTTCTGCCGCGGCCGTTTTGCGAAGCGTAGTTTCACCAATCTTCCGCGCTTGGTGCTGCTCGATCTCAAAATGCCCAAGGTGAGCGGCATCGATGTGCTCAGGGCGCTCAAGTCCAACCCCGATACCCACAAGATACCTGTTGTGGTGCTCACATCCAGCAAAGAAGAGCCTGATATTGACAAGTGCTACGAGCTTGGCGCCAACAGCTATATCGTTAAGCCGGTGGGCTTCGAGAATTTTGCTGCTGCCGTAACGGAGATAGGCATGTACTGGGCGTTGCTCAATCAACCACCCAAATAGAGTTTAATTTTGAGTTCCTTTTGCCAATAGGCAGAGGTTCCATGCTTCAATTCCCTTATACCGAGTACTCATGGAAAAGCAGACATACAAGGTGCTGATGTTGGAAGACACTGCTTCCGATGCAGAACTGATCATGAATAACCTCAAGCATGCCGATGTGCATTTTGAGCTGCATCAGGTAGAGGATAGGAAGTCTTATCTGCTCGGGCTTTCTGATTTCCGACCCGATATTGTACTGTCTGATTATGGATTGCCCAATTACACGGGCTTGGCGGCCTATGCAGACATGCGCCTAAAGGGTTTCGACCTGCCATTCATCATGGTCACAGGCTCGCTTCCGGACGAACTTGCAGTGGATTGCCTCAAGGCCGGCATTGACGATTATGTGCTCAAGGACCGGCTCAGCAGGCTTCCAGAGGCCATTCAGGGAGTGATCAACAAGCGTAGGCTCGAACAGGACCGCACGCGCTTCATGCAGCAGCTCGTTAAAAGCCAGCACAACCTGGAGGCTGCAGAACGGCTGGCACAGGTGGGCAACTGGGAGTGGGATGTGAAATCGGACCGTGTGCTCTGGTCCAAGCAGCTCTTCGATCTTTTCGGTCTCGAAACAGGCACATTGCCGTCTCGCGAACTGTTCTTTCAATTGATCCATGAGGAAGACCGCCCCTTGGTCTACCAGGAAATGGAGCGGCTTCTGTCCGGTGAGGTGCATCGTGCCAGTATGAAGAGCCGCATTGTAACGCCTGACGGTGTCATCAAAATGGTGAATGGGGAGTATGGCACCAACATGGACGACAACACGGTGCGTTCCATCAAGGTATTCGGCACCATACAGGATATCACCGAACTGCATAGCACAGAGCAATCGCTGCGCGAACTGACCGAACAGTTGGAGCAGCGCGTAAAGGACCGCACTAAGGAGTTGGAGGCCGCCAACGACATGCTTGCCCGGAGGAATATGGAGATGACCGACAGTCTCAATTATGCCAAGATGATACAACGGGCGCTGCTTTCAGACCTCACATCCTTCAGTCAGGCTTTTCCCAGCTCATTTGTGCTCTGGATGCCCAAGGATATCGTAAGTGGCGATTTCTATTGGCATTATCACCGAGATGATGTGTCGTATGTTGCTGCAGTTGATTGCACTGGCCATGGTGTGCCCGGAGCGCTCATGTCGGCCATTGGCCATCAGCTTCTGGATCGGATAATAGTGGAACGGGGATGTGCCGAACCAGAGGAGATACTCCGCGAACTCGACAAGGGTGTGGTTGATGCGCTCTTCCAGCAGGAAGGCCAACTCATGCAGGATGGTATGGACATCGCTCTATGTCGAATAGACCGCAAAACGCGCGAGGTCTGTTTTTCGGGGGCACTGCGCCCTTTGTTCATCCGGCATCAGGGTGAGGTGAAAGAGATCGTGGGTTCCAAAGCGGCCATCGGATCGGCAATTGTAAGTAACAACAACAAACTGTTCTTTCAGACCTGTGTTGCCTGTAGCAAGGGCGATGTGATCTACCTGACCACCGATGGATTCTATTCTCAGTTCGGTGGCGAATTCGGTAAGAAGATGATGAAGAACCGCTTTGTCAAGATGCTGGCAGACATCGGTCATTTGCCGCTTGCCGAGCAGAAATTGCAGCTTGACATCGAGTTGAGCAGATGGCGTGGTTTCGAAGAGCAGGTGGATGATATTCTGATAATCGGCATCCAACTGTGATGATCAATTGGATGTGATGCATAGACCATAGATTTGTTGCCATGCACTACGAGAAGAAATGCCCCTCATGCAACCAATGGACAGCCTGGCATCGCACATCTGCCAACCGTTGCGTGCATTGTAATGTCATGTTGGGCGAGGCGTTGATTCCCGTGCATACGACACAAGAACCATCTCCGACTCTACCTCCTTCATTCCTTGTCATTCGCCCTGAAGATGGTAGCCTGATGCGACTAACACGCAGGGTGGCCCTTACTGCCCATCTCGTTTATGCCGGTATCATGTGGTTGTTCATGATGGTCTTTGCAGCTCTGGTGCATTGACGTAAGCCCTTTTCGCACTGTTCAATAGTTCATGCCCATGCCAAATGATCCGACCAAAGATCTACTCCTAAGTGCTGTGCAGCAGGAGGCACGCAAACGCTTCGAGGCAGATATAGAAAACTACTACGCCAACGCAGATAAGCTGAAGGCCAATGTGCCGCTCACCGAGATAGATTCTAAGGAAAGAGTTGCCAAACGCATTGCCCGATTGAAGGACGATGCAAAACGAAATGGCCGCATACGCAAGGAACGCGTGCTGGGCAGCAACGATTTCTTTCATGTCAACTATCTGGAACGTGGGCTTTTGGCTTCCAGGTCGGTCGGCAGGGTCTCCATCCGCACATCAAAGACCGCTGTTGAGGGGCATGGCACGGGTTTTCTCATTGCTCCGGGAGTGATGATCACCAATAATCATGTCATTAGTTCCAAGGCCAAAGCCAAACATAGTCTGCTGGAGATGAATTACCAATATGACATTAATGGCAAATTGCTGGCAGTGGAATATTTTGACCTGCTTCCGGAAAAGTTGTACTTGACCCACAAGAAGCTCGATTTCACCATTGTGGCCGTAAAACCAGTTTCGCAATCAGGCGCAGCGCTCAGTTCGTTCGGCATTCTGCCATTGATAGCAGAAGTAGGCAAGGTGGTGCTTGGTGAATACCTTACAGTGATCCAGCATCCAGATGAGCAACCAAAGCAACTTGCAGTGCGCGAGAATCAATTCATCAGTATCGATGACGATTTTCTGCGCTACAGGACCGATACGGCTGAGGGATCATCGGGATCGCCAGTTTTCAACGATCAATGGGAGGTTGTGGCGGTGCACCATTCCAGTCATTCAGAGCAGAATTCCAAGGGGCAGGTGCTGCTTACCGATGGAACCATTTATCGCTCAGAGGCAGATTGGGACCGTATCAACTGGATAGCCAACGAGGGTACCCGTGTAAGCCGTATCGTACAGATAATAAAGGCTGCCACATTTGCCAAGCCAGAGGCCAAAGCGTTGGTCAAAGGCATACTCGATCCGGTTCCGTTGCCGCCATTACCAGTGCTGGAGCGCAGTAACAATGCGGCCGCCAATGACCCACAGGCCATCACCATCACGTTGCAGGTTGAGGCCAATGGAAGGCCCATCAAGGTAAATGTGAATGGCTGAGCATGCGGTAACCGTCAGATCGCCCCATTGATAAAAGTCTAAATTTGCCCGCAACCGAACATGGCAGGCATGAACATAACGCTTTCAGGATATGGTAGAATGGGCAAGGAGATCGAACAGGTGGCCTTGCAACGAGGTCATACGATTTGCCTCACTCTTAACAATCCTGACGATTGGACGGGGAAGGAAGAGCAATTGGCCGCAGCCGATGTGGTGATCGAATTCACTATGCCCAGCAGTGTGGTCAGTAATATTTTCAAATGCTTCGATCAACGGGTGCCGGTTGTTGTCGGAACCACAGGCTGGTCAGGACAGTTGGAACACGTGTCAGACGTTTGTCGCGACCACGGCCAGCGCCTGTTCCATGCCAGTAATTTCAGCATAGGTGTCAATCTGTTCTTTGAACTGAACAGGCAATTGGCCGCGTTGATGAACGATCATCCGGAATATTCGCTGAGGATAGAAGAAACACATCACAAGAATAAGTTGGATGCACCCAGCGGAACAGCCATTCACTTGGCTACCGACATTCTGAACAAGGTGGATAGAAAAGATACATGGGTTAACCACGAGGCAAAGAAGGACTACGAGCTTTCCGTTATCTCACATCGGGATGATGCCAGTCCAGGCACGCATTTGGTCTCCTATGATTCTGACATTGACACCATAGAACTGAAGCATACTGCCAAAAGCCGAAAGGGGTTTGCCCTTGGTGCCGTCATTGCGGCCGAATGGCTGGTGCAGCGCAAAAAGGGCATCTACACGATGACCGACATCATAAGGGATGTTAAATTTGATGGATTCGCGCAATAATTCCTTCCCTTTGTCGTTCATAAGGATGGTCACATTTTCAGGTCATCGGCCTTCACAATTCAAATTACACAGATGAATCTCAAGTTCTGGGAAAAAAGTAATAAGCCAAAAGTTAAAAAGGGATTCTTCCGTGAATGGTTCGATGCCATTCTATTTGCAGTGGTAGCGGCCACTATTATCCGCCTATTTCTTATCGAAGCTTATACCATTCCGACATCTTCGATGGAAAAGTCGCTACTCATTGGCGATTTTCTCTTTGTGAGCAAGGTGAGTTACGGTCCTCGTATTCCGAATACACCTATCGCTTTTCCATTTGCTCACCACACCATGCCCGGCACTGCCAGCACCAAGAGCTATTCTGAGGCTATAAAGCTGCCATATTATCGTCTTCCGGGTTTTGGAAGCATCAAGAATAATGATGTGGTGGTATTCAACTATCCAATGGAAGATTTCCGTCCGGTGGACAAGCGCGAGAACTACATAAAGCGTTGTGTCGGCATCCCGGGCGATACGCTCGAAGTGCGCGAGCGCGAACTGTTCATCAACGGAGCGCAGGCCGAACGCCCTGAGGACATGCAGTATTCCTACAACGTGAAGACCGATGGCAGCGGGTTCAACCCGAAGGTTTTGCGCAAGTTGGACATCACAGAGGGTGGTCGCGTTTCGAACGATGGCGATTTTTCGCTCACCATGACCGATGCGGCCGTTCAGCAGGTCAGCAAATTCAATAATGTGAAAGAGGTGGCTCCAACCATTTCACGCAAAGGAGAATATGCCGAGTACATTTTTCCAAACTCGGACCCTGCCATGGAAAGCAATAAGGGCAAGAAATTCTTCTGGAACGTTGACAATTTCGGTCCGCTTTGGATACCAAAGAAAGGGGCAACAGTTCAGCTGACAATGGACAATTTGCCCATTTATGAGCGTATCATCACCATGTATGAGGGCAATAAGCTGGAGATACGCGAAGGAATGATCTATATCAATGATGTGGAGAGCCCGGAATACACATTCAAGATGGACTACTATTTCATGATGGGTGACAACCGCCACAATTCTGCCGACAGCCGGTTCTGGGGTTTTGTGCCCGAGGATCACATAGTGGGGAAGGCCGTGTTCATTTGGTTGTCGTTGGATAATGCCGCATCTGGCCTTTCCGAGCGCATACGTTGGAAACGATTGTTCAATCTTATCCATTGATAGCGGTCACCAGAGCAGGATGTAGGTTGGCGAACTCTTTACGTACAAGGCTGTTCACTGACGTGGTGCCAAGTGTGTATGGTTTTTTGGGTTGAGAACATTTTTGGGCAATATTCAATGTTGGGACATGTGGCATTTCCCGACCTTTGAAATTCACATTCCGATAGAAAAGAAATTGTAGTCATGATGAGAAGTAACGTCCTAGTATTGGTTTCGATGCTGTTTGTGTCTGTGCAGGCATTCGCGCAGCAGAACACCAAAGAGAGCGCCAAGTTGAAAATGGAGGAGGTGCTTACACTTATGGACGAGAAGTATGTGGAGAAACCGGAGTTTGACAAGCTGATCGATAAGGCCATCGTATCAATGGTGCAGGAATTGGACCCGCACTCAGAATACATGACCGCTGAGGAATACAAGAAGATGAACGAGCCACTTCAGGGCAATTTTGAAGGCATCGGTGTGCAGTTCAACATTCTGAAGGATACGATCATTGTGGTCTCACCTATTTCGGGAGGACCTTCGGAGAAGTTGGGTATCCGTTCGGGCGATCGCATCGTTATTATTGAAGACACGGTCGTGGCCGGCATCGGCATCACCAATAACGATGTTATTAAGAAACTCCGCGGTGACAAGGGTACCAAGGTAAATATCAAGATAATGCGTAGAGGAGTGCCAGAGCCAATAGCATATACTATTGTTCGCGATAAGATACCCATCTACAGTGTGGATGCAGGTTATATGCTCACTGAAGGCGTAGGGTACATCAAGATCAACCGCTTTGCTCAAAGCACGATGGACGAGTTTTATGCAGCAATGAGCAAATTGGAACCCATGGGCATGAAGAGTCTTGTGCTCGACCTGCGTGGCAATTCGGGCGGATACCTGAATACGGCCATCGAACTTTCGGATGAATTTCTGACCAATGAAGCGCTGATCGTTTACACCGAAGGGGCCACCAGCCCACGCAAGGACAGCAATGCTACTACCCGTGGTCGTTTTTTGAAAGGTAAGCTGGTAGTGCTGATAGACGAAGGTTCCGCATCCGCCAGTGAGATCGTATCGGGTGCGATACAAGATCATGACCGTGGACTTATAATTGGGCGAAGATCATTCGGCAAGGGGCTTGTGCAACGGCCTTTCCGCCTTCGGGATGGCAGCACTCTGAAACTGACCACAGCACGTTATCACACCCCTTCTGGTAGGTGCATCCAACGTCCATATGAAGAAGGACAGGATGAGTATCGCAAGGAGAATGAGCGTAGGCAGGAGCAGGGAGAATTCTTTAGTGCTGATAGTGTAAAGTTCAATGAGAACGAAAAGTATTTTACAGCCAACAAGCGTGTGGTGTATGGTGGTGGTGGCATCATGCCCGACATTTTTATTCCAGCAGATACCAGTGAGAGTTCGGCTTATCTGCGTAATGTGTTGAACAAAGGTTCGCTTTTCACTTTCGTTAGCGAGTATGTGGATGCCAACCGAGAGCAGTTGAAGGCTGCGTATCCGACCTACGAGGCATTTGAGACAGGGTTCCAAGTAGAAGGACCGTTCATGGATGCATTTCTTGCCCATGCAGAGAAGGACAGCGTGAAGTATGATGCCGAAGGGATGAAGATATCGGGAAACAATATCCGTTTGCGTCTCAAGTCGCGAGTGGCCAGTACGCTCTGGGGCACGGAGGAGTTCTTCCGTGTTATCAACAAAGAGGATGAATTTGTAAAGGCAGCATTGGAAGCTCTAGAAGACAAGACATTCAAGAAATTGAAGTTGTCCTATAATTGATGCTGACACGGCATTGTGCCGTAGATCATGAAAAAGATAGTCAAGTCAATTGCTTATGTCCTATTGTCCTTAGTGGCATTGGGTTCCGTGCTGTTCTTATATTTTAATGAGCCGGAACCAGAAGGTGAAGTAGGTGCAGCGGCTGATGCAATGGCCATGCGGATGTTGACCTCACTTAACGACTCGGCATGGAAGGCTACCCGTTATGTGCAATGGTCTTTCAGAAATGGTAACACGTACATGTGGGATAAAGACAGGAACCACGTTACTGTGACAATGGGAAACAGGAAAGTGCTATTGGACGCCAATTCGGTTACAGGTAGTGTATTTGATGGTGACGAGCCCTTAGTGGGCGAAGAGGCAGATGAAGCTGTGAATAGTGCGTGGAGGTCTTTCTGCAATGACGGCTTCTGGGTTTATGCGCCTTATAAAGTATTTGATGAAGGTACGGTACGCAGCATCGTGACGCTTGCAGATGGAACCGAGGCTCTCAAAGTGACCTACATGCAGGGCGGAGTCACACCTGGTGACAGTTATGTATGGATTCTGGATGAGAGTGGCCGCCCCAAGGCATGGAAGCTATGGGTTAAGATCATTCCTCTTGGTGGAGTCACCTTTACATGGACCGATTGGGTGCAGCTTTCCACTGGAGCATGGATAGCCACTGATCATCACAGTGCATTACTGAATGTGCCGATCACAGACCTTCAAGGTACGCGGTGACAGCATGAATAGGCTTCTGAGTAAAAGCGAATCTTTCACCACCTTTTAACTTCAAGCCAGATACAGTAGGCTTTTCTTTGCTTAGGAGAACTGACGGAAAACTTTGAGTTTTTTACGGAGTTCATCCACTTCCACTTTCAACGATTCAATGTTTTTAAGTGCAGCGGCCAAAAGTGGGTTGTCTTTTTTGGCGTTGGCAAAGAAGGCGAGATTGTTCTCATAGTTAAAAAGTTCACTCTCCTTTTCTTTCAGTTTCTGCTGCAGGTTGCGCAATTCGCGATCCACTTGTTGACTGCCCCCTTTTTCTGAAGATACCCGTTCTAGCTTGTCTTTGAGGCGATGTGTATCTGCCTGCGAGCGGTCCATTTTCACCTGTGCATAGAGTTTGTCCAGTACTTTGCGGTGAGCATCGTCCATTCGGGCCATGTCGTTCTTGGGAACATGGCCGATCGAACTCCATTGCTGGTTGAGAGCTTTTATAGCAGCGAGCATTTCGTCTTTACTGCCAGTGAGCGTTGTGGAGTCAAACACTTTCAGCATTTCTTCCTTGGCCTTAAGATTATCGGCCTGACGGTCGTCAAGGGTGTCAAAGAAGTTCTTCTTATTGGTGAAGAATGCATCACAAGCCTCACGGAATGAGTTCCAGAGTTTGTTCTCATCTCGCTGGCCAGCCGAACCGATGGCTTTCCATTGCTGTTGCAAGCGTTTGAGCTCCTCGGTAGTCTCTTTCCAATCGGTGCTGTCTTTTAGGGCATTCGCCTTGGCGATCAGGTCTTGTTTAGCCGAGCGATGGTTCTTGAACACCTCGCGCGATTCGCCCAAGAGCGCCTTTTTGGCCGTGTAGAATGCGTCTTGCGCCTCCTTGAAATCTTTCCAAACCTTTGCATTGAGTTTCTTGTCCACAGGGCCGATAGCATTCCAAGCGGTCTTTATCTCTTCGATCCGCTCCGTTGCCTTGTTGAATTTCTGCAATGAATCGCCACATTGTTCTACCATTGCGACTACTTCGGCCAGTAGTGCCTGTTTGGCCTCAAGGTTGGCAGCATTGCCCTCCTTCTGATCGTTGTAATGGTCCTGAATACGTTTGTGCAGATCGCGCAACGCACCGAAGTAGCGTTCCCGAAGGGCAGGGTAGTCTTCCTTTCTTACTGGGCCACACTCTTCCCACTGCTCTTTGGCAGCGGCCAGAATGAGTTCTACGTCCTTGATCTTCTCCTCAGTACGAAGGTCTTCAAGCTTGCTGACGAGTTGCAGGCGTATTTCCAGATTCTTGGCCAGATCATATTCCTTCAACTCCTTGTTGATGGTGATATTGTAATAAAACCTGTCTATTTCCAGCTTGTATGTGGCCTGAAGGTCCTTCACAGCATCTGATGGCACTGAGCCTATTTCGCGCCAACGGTCTTGTAGATCTTTGAAACGCTCAAAGCTCTTGCCGATGTTCTCTTCATTGTCGATCAGTTCTTTGAGGTCTGCAATGACCGCGCGCTTCAGCTCTAGGTTTTTTTTCTCTTCCGTTGCTTTCACATGGGCATGTTTTGCACGGTTGTCCTTGAAACGGCTCAGTTGCTCCTTGAAGCGGTCTTCAAGCACGCCTACCAAAGGCTTGTACTCTTTGAGGTCGCCACCATCCTGCAGGTACTTCTCGCGCTCTACTTCGTTGATAGAATGCTGAAGTCTGTAGAAGTGTGCCTTCAGTTCAGCCGCCTCGCGAACGATCTCCTCCACTGGACGTTGCAGCAGGGTTTCAAATTGGGAGATGATCTCCTCTTGTGTGATATCCATTGTCATTGATGAAATACGCCACAAAGAAACGCCCGCCTTTGGAATAATCAATTGGCCGAACCAATATGCTAGGAAGGAATATTTTCTGCCTCACCCCACGGCAATGTTCGGCTTTGCGAAAAGTGGCAACATTACTTTCGTAACCAGATCATGAGCCACAGTTATCTGACCATTTCACGGCCTTCGGAAGGCGTGTTCAAAGACTGAGGTAGCCGTTTTATTGGCTTTGCGTTTCCTGTGGCCAATGAAGCTGATGTGAAATTTCACCTTCGGAGATTGCGTATTCTGCATCCGACCGCTCACCATTTGTGCCATGCCAGCGTGTTGGGCCTGTATGGCGAAGAGCAGCGGGTGAACGATGATGGAGAACCGGTTGGGTCTGCAGGATCACCGATACTCAATCAGTTGCGTAGCAAAGGAGTCACCTATGTGATGGTGGCCGTGGTCCGCTATTTTGGAGGAACGAAATAGGGTGTTCTTGGGCTCATCCATGCTTGTAAACAGGCTACAAAGGAGGCATAGGATGTTGCAAACGTAGTAGAGAAGGTGCTTATAAAGCGAATTGACATCCGTTTTCCACATAGTAGCATCGGAGATGTTGAGCGCATCATCCGTCAGCATCACATGCAGTTGGCTGCGAAGAATTTCGGTTCCGATTGCCATTGGACACTTGAAGTACCTCCTTCAGCTGTAGACAATTCTAAAGCTCTGCTTGTCACTTTAGTGGGAGTGGAAGTGTTAGGTTAACGTATATGTTATACTTCGGTCTTTGATCAATTGACTACGGTGAGACGCTCACTTAGAGTGCCAAGTTCTGACGACAAGTGCAGCAGATAGATTCCTGCTTCCGCTGGGGCATTGGCCACTATTCGATGAGTTCCGGCATCCAATGTTCCATTGTACAGGGTTTGCACCAGACGTCCCTGAGTGTCGA
>JBFYQB010000088.1:0-3346 GCA_041302955.1 Flavobacteriales bacterium | reverse complement strand
TGCGGTATCAGGCGTTCCCGCCAATTTCCTTGGACCAAGCTTGGAGGCCATGGGCATCACCAAGGATATGTGGGACCATAAGGCCAAGATCAACTTCGGGGAAGAACTCGATGCCGCCAAGGCCGAGGCAAAAGCTTGGAAAACGCTGTGGAGCGCGGGTCAGGGCGTTGCCACGGTGAAGGACAATATCCCAGTGGCGGAGCTTGCCAAACGGTTGAAACAGGAATTCATCGCTGCGCTGAAAGAACAGCAGGCCGCTTTGGCCAAGTGGGACAACTGACCTATCAGGCCGCGCTGACCCCGAACAGATAACCTATAAGGGCAGTGATGCCCATGGCAATGGTGCCCCAGAATGTGATGCGGGCTATGGCCTTTGGGATGTTCGAACCTCCGGTCTTAGCGGCCGTGGTGCCCAAGATGAGAAGAAACAGCAAGGCGAATCCGTATTGCAGATAGACCATTGGTTTCACTGGTGCCACCAACGCCACTACCACTGGCAGTATACCACCAAAAACAAAAGACGCGCCCGAGGCCAGTGCTGCCTGAAACGGTCTTGCCTGTGTGATCTCGTTGATGCCCAGTTCGTCCCGTGCATGGGCCTCGAGTGCATTGTGGGCCGTCAGCTGCTCAGCCACCCGAAGCGCGGTCTCCTTGTCCAGTCCACGGTCCTGATAGATGGCTGCCAACTCGAGCAGTTCGTCCTCTGGCATATCTCTCAGTTCAGCCACTTCGCGTTCCAGATCGGCAGTTTCCAGATCGGCCTGCGAGCTTACAGAAACGTATTCACCAGCAGCCATGGACAATGCTCCGGCCACCAGTCCTGCTACACCTGCAAGTATTATAGGTTCTCTCGTCTCGCTCGCTGCAGCAACGCCTATGATGATACTGGCCGTGGACAAGATGCCATCATTGGCACCCAGAATGCCCGCACGCAGCCATCCACTTCTGTTCACATAGTGCTTTTCAGGTCTCAAGGCAATGCTTATTGATCAATAGGATTCGTTCGTTACCACAAGGTTACAACCAACTTATAGCGCATCGACCACTCGGCTATCGCCATGGGTCAAGGCTCAGCCTCTGTCCTCGGTCGGGCCTTTGACCCTGCGATAAGGAAAGGAGTCGAATATGCTCCGCTTGGCAAAACGCATCTGCTTGTCTGAGTTGTGAAACTTCATGAACACGCCCTGAGACACGCCAAAATACTCGTAGGTCGAACCATCGGTGAAGGTTATCTCCAACAACAGCCCCTTGTGTTTGTAATCCGCAATGGCCGCGGTCGACATCAAAAGCTCATATCCCTCTCTCTCAGCGGCAATGGTCTCTGGGGCCATGCTCACCAGAAACTGATAGCCGTCAATGATCTGCCGACTCATCTTTTCAGCCTCCTCTGCGCGCTCATCTCCCTCCTGAAACTTGTCGGGATGCCATTCCTTCACAAGATTCCTGTAGGTGGTCTTCAGCTCCTTCAATGTGATCTCGCCTTCTACTTTGAACAGTTTCTTGTACTCGTTTACTCGCTTCATGAATTGGGGGTCAACCTAGGCTGTTGCTTTCTTCAAACAGCGCTGCAAAGGTGGGGCATCCGCAGCGAATACCACCTTGACCACAACAAGATGCCTCAACAATAACATGGAAGTGAATTGGTGCCAGTCTATTCTATACTGTCCATCTGATCCGCTGACGCTCAAACATCAGACAAGATGGAACCACATCCACAAGCTGACGAAGCAAAATAATCCATGATCTTGTAATCAATGGCGATGATCCAAGCCATAGAATGCATCACCAAACAGGTTGCTATTTAGATTCATTCTAAATTGCACGGGGTCATCTTAACGTCCAAGCTGCGTACCCCTTTATCATACATTTGCCCGCGATTTTTCAGGACAGAAATCCCGTTCCACAACTATGTCAAAAGACATCAGTATCAAGCGAGGCCTCGATATCCCTTTGGTCGGGGAGGCCGAGAAAGTGACAGGGACCGCAGAGCGCTCCGACATCTTTCTTATCAGACCGGAAGACTTTAAGAATCTAACACCGAAAATGCTGGTGAAGCAGGGTGATGAGGTGAAAGCCGGGTCGCCATTGTTTTTCAGCAAGGACTATCCTGACCTCAAGGTCGGGTCGCCAGTGAGTGGCGAGGTGGTCGAGGTGGTGCGCGGAGACAAGCGTAAGATTCTTGGCGTGAAGATCCTTGCCGACAAGGAGACCCGCTATGCTGAATTCCCAGCAACAGACCCATCAACATTGGGCCACGAACAGGTGTTGCAGCGCATGCTGGATCAGTGTCTGTTGGCCTTGGTGAAGAGACGTCCTTACGGCACTGCTGCCCGTCCGGACGACAAGCCAAAGGCCATCTTCATCTCTGGTTTTGACAGTGCTCCATTGGCAGCCGATGTGGACTTTGTGCTTCACGGCAAGGACAAGGAATTTCAGGCCGGCCTGAATGCTTTGAGCAAACTGACCACTGGCAAAGTGCATCTGACATTGCATCGCAAACACACGACATCTGAAGTGTTGAAAAACGCCAAGGGTGTGCAAGTGAATTGGATCAGCGGACCACATCCATCTGGCAACGTGGGCGTGCAGATACACCACATCAGCCCTATCAATAAAGGTGAAGTTGTTTGGACAGTAGCTGCCCAGGATGTGGCTGTGATCGGCAAGGCATTCCTAACAGGGCAATATGATGCAAGTCGCGTTGTGGCACTGGTGGGTTCAGAAGTTACCGCACCTAAGTATTATAAGGTTGTTCAGGGTTCAGCCATCGCATCGTTGGTGAAAGGCCACGTGAAAGACGGCAACCTTCGCTATGTAAGTGGCAATTTGCTTACTGGCACCAATGCTGGCCTGAACGGGTATCTCGGTTTCTTTGATAGCACCGTATCCGTCATTCCGGAGGGCGACCATCCTAAGTTCTTCATTACAAAAGGATGGGCAGGTGCCGGACTGAACAAGCACAGCGCAAACCGCAGCTATTTCTCATGGTTGATGCCTGGCAAAAAGTATCGCTTGGACACCAACACCAACGGAGAACGCAGGGCGTATGTGACCACAGGTGAATACGAGAATGTATTCCCGATGGACATCTACCCACAGCAACTGGTTAAGGCCGTGATGATCGGTGACATCGAGCTGATGGAGAACCTCGGCATCTACGAAGTGGACGATGAGGATTTTGCCCTTTGCGAATATGTCTGCACATCGAAGACCCCTGTGCAAGAGGTGATCCGCGAAGGACTTGCCCTGATTGAAAAAGAGTGCGGATAACCGTCAACACGAAGCGCTGAAGATGAAATTCCTGGAAGATATTTTTCACAATGTGAAGGCTCCCTTCGAGAAAGGG
>JBFYQB010000087.1:0-3197 GCA_041302955.1 Flavobacteriales bacterium | reverse complement strand
AACTCTTCCTTGGAGGCATTGGCCAAGCTGCGTGGGGCATTCAAAAAAGAAGGTGGCAGCGTAACGGCCGGCAATAGTAGCGGCCTTAACGATGGTGCTGCCGCTATGCTGCTCGCATCAGAACAGGGCATCAAAGACCATGGTCTGAAACCCCTGGCGCGCATCGTTTCGGCAGCAGTGGCGGGCGTGGAGCCACGCATCATGGGCATCGGCCCTGTCCTTGCCTCAAAGAAGGCATTGGAGCGTGCTGGACTGACCCTTAACGATATTGACATCATCGAGCTGAACGAGGCTTTTGCCGCACAGGTGCTTTCCTGCACACGCCAATGGGGCATTGCCGACAACGACCCGCGCCTTAACCCGAACGGTGGGGCTATCGCCATAGGCCATCCGCTGGGCATGAGCGGTGCGCGCCTCTTGCAGACGGCTGCCATCCAACTGCAACAGCAGCAGAAGCGCTATGCCCTCATTACACTTTGCATTGGAGTAGGGCAGGGCTATGCCACGGTGATAGAACGGTGTTGATCAAAAAAGGGCAGTGTGGTATGATGTATCAGTGTTGATGCCTCTCTCCAACGCGACCACATTCCCTGTCGCTATCCTTTTGGTTAGTTAACATTCGCGTAACCCATACATCATGCAACCATAAGGATCGGAGTAGTTGGCCTTAATATGGCACATGTTCTTTTGCGGCAACCAAAAACGCAAACAAGAACACAATGAAACGTACTTACTTGAAATTCTTCACCGTTGCATCCCTCATGGGAGGTGTAGCAGCACTTCCTTCTTGCTCCGACAAGCAGGGTTGTACTGATTCTACTGCAACCAACTTTGATGCCGATGCTGATGAGAATGATGGATCGTGCGTCTATGGTAATGAGACCAAGACAGGCGAGCTGACTGCTGATGAGACTTGGACAAGCGACCGTATCTGGGTTATCAGTGGTCGTGTGATTGTTCCAAATGGCATCACGCTTACTATTGAGGCAGGTACTATCATCAAGGCAGAAACAGGTCAGGAGGCCAATGCATCTGCACTTATCGTGGCTCGTGGAGGTAAGTTGAACGCAGTAGGTACTGCTGATGCACCGATCATCTTCACATCTATCCTTGATGATATCGCTTTGGGTGAAAAAGTTGGGACCAATCTGACCCGCACAGACAATGAGAAGTGGGGTGGTGTTGCTATACTTGGTCGTGCTCCTATCAGCGCACAGGCCGGTGATACAGAAACTAACCTTGAAGGTATTCCAGCAGGAACAGGTGTTGGTCTATTTGGTGGTACTGATATTGCCGATAATTCTGGTGTGATCAAGTATATCTCTATCCGTCACGGTGGTATCTCTATCGGTGAGGGTAATGAGCTCAATGGTCTTACACTTGGTGGTGTTGGTTCAGGAACAGTTATCGAAAACGTTGAAGTTTATGCTACTCTTGATGATGGTATCGAGTGCTTTGGCGGTACAGTAGACATCACTAATGCTTTGGTTTATTTCCAAGGTGATGACGGTCTTGACCTCGATATGAATTACAGTGGAACTATCGAGAACTTCCTTGTTATACATGGTGACGGTATCGGTACTGACAAAGGTCTGGAAGTTGATGGCCCAGAAGGTTCAACTTACACTACTGGTAAATTCGTACTTCGTAATGGTCTCGTCAAGTCAGTGGGAACAGAAGGAAATGCCGGTGATTTCAAAGATAAAGCACAAGGCGATGTAGAGAATGTAACGTTTGACTACACATCTGCTGGTGGTTCTGAGAATAAGGTTCGTACCAAGTACACTGCCGCTCCTGATTGTGCTCCAGCAACTGATTCATTCACACGTCTGATGAGCAACGATCTGCGCTTTATCAACATCAGTGCTTCGGGTGTTCCAATTCTGGTGTACACTGCAGTAACTGATTGCGCTGCAAACGTTCCTGCCGATCAGACAGAAGCTGAAGGCCAGTACAGTGTTGGTGGTTCTGGTGGAACTGTAAGCACATCATCTTTCTCTTGGACTGCTGCTGGCCTTAGAGGCGAACTGTGATCCAAAACCGATTGACATTATAGGTTGAACAACCATGCCCCGCAGCTCAAAAGGTTGCGGGGCATTGGTGTTTAATCCAGATAACAATTTCATACAACAGTTCTCAGCCTCAGATCTTAGATCACAGATGTCACCGTTCATCAAACGATTTTCTATTTTTCTCTTTTCTCTTTTCTCACTTTCCATTCAAGCACAAGAGAAAGGCTTCCTGCGGGGCAATCTGGCCGATGGTCAGTTCGGTGGCCCGCTCATTGGGGCCTCTGTTCGCGTTGTAGAACTAAGTGGAGTAGGAGCCAGCAGCGATTTTGATGGCAACTACTCCTTGCCGCTTGCCCCTGGCAAGTATACCATTGAGGTTTCCTATATCTCTTTCGCCACCCAAGTGTTCAAGGATGTGGAGATAAAGGCCGGAGAGGTCACCAAGCTCGATGCTACTCTGGAAATGGCCACTGCCCAGCTTGCCGTTGTGGAAGTGAAAGCTGAAATGCGCAAGACCAACGAAGCGGCAGTGCTCATGGACCGTAAGAATGCTACCAATGTCACAGATGGACTGTCCGCCCAAGCATTTCGCAAGGTGGGCGATAGCGACCTTTCGGGTGCTATGAAACGTATCACAGGCGTCACCATTCAAGAAGGTAAATACGTTTATGTGCGCGGATTGGGCGATCGCTACACGATGACAACTCTTAACGGTATGACCCTCCCAGGCCTCGATCCTGATGTCAACTCGGTTCAGATGGACATCTTCCCAACATCAATGCTGGAGAATGTGGCCGTTTTCAAAACCTTCTCGCCCGAATTGTATGGCGATTTCACAGGTGGATTGGTGAATATTGTCACCAAGAAATTTCCAGAGGAAAAGACCACCGAGCTTGGTATAAGCGTCAGCTATGTGCCGGGGCAGCATTTCAACAGCGACTTCATCCTCTACAATGGTGGAGGTCTAGATTGGCTGGGCGTTGATGATGGAACACGCGCCCTGCCTATCAATGGTTTCGATAAGATAAAGGACGAGGCATTGGTCGATCCACAGATGGAGACCATCACCCGTTCGTTCAATCAGGAACTGGGCGCCAAGTCAAAGACCGCTCTCCCTAACGGATCTTTTTCGTTCAATCACGGCAATCAGTTCAACAAGGAGAACGACCTGACGCTGGGTTATAA
>JBFYQB010000086.1:0-10356 GCA_041302955.1 Flavobacteriales bacterium | reverse complement strand
GATCTGGACGATCTGATCGAGGAATATCCTTTCAACACCATCAGCGGGTTGATACTCCACCAGATAAGACGCGTACCATCTGAAGGCGACACCCTGCAATGGAGGAATTTCCTCATCGAGATCATAGACATGGACGGTGCACGGATAGATAAGGTACTATTGACCAATACAGCTATGGACTGAGCATTCGGGGTGATTCTGCAATGCACTCCATACAGATGGTGCGGTGGCCGGCCCATGTCCACTGATGTGAGAGGTATTAAGTCTACCTCCCTACCCTACTTCTTTCGGAAACGGTCGCGAAGCACAGCAAACCATGTTTTCAACCTCGCAGACCATTTGTTGATGGAGCTGCCTCGTACATGCTCTGTCTCATAATGCTGTTCACCGATCAATAAAGCAAGGGGCCTGAGGTTCTCATACTGCTCACACACCACTTTAAGCATGGCCGCCAAAGGCAGGAAGATGATCATGCCTGCTATGCCCCAAACAGAAGCACCGATGATGATGCTGAGAATGGAGGTCAGTGCATTGATCTTCAAGTTTCCTCCCACAATCCTTGGGGTCAGATAGTTGCCTTCAACAAACTGAACAAGCCAAAAGAAGATGGCTATGATTATCGGCACCCAGAGCGAATCATTGGATATCAAAGAGAACAGGATCGGAATAGCAGACCCAAGAAAGGTTCCAGCATAAGGGATGAGCGCCAGTGTTGCGGCCAAAAAACCAAATAGGAAAGGGTTGTCAATACCAATGATCCAAAGCCCCAAGCTGTTCACGATACCTAATATCAGAATTACCATCAGCATTCCAAAAAGGTACTGCTGCCCCACCTGCTGCACAGAACTGAACATCCTGAAAGCCTTTGGTCTGTGTTCCACCGGATAGAACTGTACAAGGGCGCGCACAAGCCCCTTTCTGTATATTAAGATCAGAAAGGTGAAAACGATTGCCACCAACAGCCCGAAAAGGAGATCGGCCGTACCGCTGACGGTCTGACTGAGCAGTTTTGCAGCCGCTCCATTCATCCAACCTTTAATTTCAACGAACAACTCTCCCTTTTCCTTTTGTGGGAGGAATCCGAGGTTCTTATTGACCAAGAGTGTGGCATCTGCAAAAACTTCGAGCAGCCGGTCTTTGAAATCACTCAGATTCTCTGAGAGTTGGATGATCTGGTTGGAAAAAAGGAAAATACCACCACCGATGATCAACAACAACGAAAGAATGGCCAGAACTACCGAAACAATCTCATTCGTACCCCACGATTCCAGTTTGACCACCACCGGAAAGAGTATGAATGCTATCAGAAACGAAAATGCTATGGGAACAAGCACCGACTTTGCCAAGACCAGTATGGCAACCAAAGCGATGATGGAAGCAAGAACGAAGAATAAGCGTTGAAAGGACAGGTGCATAGCATACGGTTTAAGGCAGGTTCCGCATCCTGGATCACTGGATGCTAAGACCATCTTGGAGCATCGTCTTTACACCGGAATCTGTTATCAAAAAGAACAATGATGCAGGAAAAAAAACCGGCCTTGAAAAGGGGGATGTCGTCTCCATTTGGGCTAAAGGTAAGGTGAACGGCCCTATGGCGCAGACCGAACAGGAGGCTTGGAGCTCATCCTGTCAAGTATTTCAATCACACTATCAGATAAAGGGACGGTCCGTACCCGTCTTATCCATGTTCTTTTTCCCCTCCCGCACCAAGTTATGCCTAGTACGTACTATTCAGAACGGTCCTCGGTTCCCCAACGCAATGATCCTACTCGCCTCCTAAGCCCAAGCAGAGCTGCATTCCTTGCTTTCCGTAAGGCTTAAACGCCACAGGATACATCAGGAGTCCTATTACTTTCGCGACCGCATTGCCCATGGCCTACTACGCGGACGACCAACTTCAACAATCCTTCCTCGGCATCCTGAAACTGGCTGCCGTTCATAAGAACGACCTGTACCCCGAAAACGAATGATGCACAGCATACTTCACCTGCTCATACTGGTCCTTGTGGTCAGTTCCTCCACACCCGACAGGCCCACGGAAGGCCATTCGGCATTCCCCGTCCGTTTGGACACTCTGCAACTGTACGATGAGGCAAGGCAGCGCGCGGTGCCTATTGCCATCTACAGCCCGGAAACGGGCAAACAGGCCACACAGCAGCAAGTGGTCATCTTCAGCCACGGCTATGGGGCCAACAAGGGGGGTGATTACTTGGCATACTCCTACCTGACGGATTTCCTGGCATCAAAAGGATACGTGGTGGTCAGCATCCAGCACGAACTACCTACAGACAGTCTGCTGCCACTGGAAGGGAACCTCCAGATCGTAAGGCGACCATTCTGGGATCGCGGAGCGCGCAACATCCTCTTTGTCATCAACGCGTTGAAGAGCTCCCACCCCGAAATGGATATGGACCACATCACATTGATCGGCCATTCGAACGGTGGGGATATGACAGCGCTGTTCCCACAGCTGTACCCTGACATCGTGGACAGGATCATCACCTTGGACAACCGCAGGGTGGCATTGCCACGCACTGCACGCCCCAAGGTCTATTCATTGCGCTCAAGCGACCAGCCCGCAGACGAAGGCGTACTACCAACAGCAGACGAGATATCCAAATGGGGCATGACGATAACACCATTGCCAACCATCACCCACAACGAGATGGACGACTCTGCAAACGACCTCCAACGCAAGGAGATCCAGAACCATATCCTTACCTATCTGAACAACTGATAAGGAGGGGCTATCCTACCACCTGCCCATCACAGCATCTGAGAAACGTGCATAAGCCATTTTAAAACCACGAAGCCACCACATGAAGAACGCGAACCCATGATCCGATATGTAATAGTTGCGCTTATTCTGGCTACCACAGTTTCGTGTGTCACCCTTCCTAAAAGTCACCAGACCAAAGACGAGGTGATAACCGTAGGCATTGGCCCCGAAGACATGGTAGTGGATTCTATTACCGAGCAACCTCGTTTGCTGCTTTCATGCAGTTCCCGCAGAAAGAGCGAGAAAGATTATGGCGAGATATACGTTTACTACACGCAGACCGGTGAGCATAAAATTTTAAAGCGAAGCAACGAGCCTGCCGGTCTGGCTTTTAACCCGCATGGTATCGATCTGGTAAAAGTGGATAACGATCTGATGCTGCTGGTTGTCAATCACGAACATCAGATACCCCTTCACTCCATTTTGCGCTACCGCGTTTTAAAAGATGAACTGGTCTTTCAAAACAAGATAGTTGACCCGCTTATTTCTTCGCCTAATGCCGTTACAGGTTTTGCTGACGGCACTTTGCTGGTAAGCAACGATGCTAAGAAAGCGGGGAATGTTTCAGAGGTGCTGTTCAAACTAAAGAAAGCACAGATCATTTTTTGGGATGGGACCAAGTGCTCGGTAGCTTCCGAGAAATACTGTTATACGAATGGTATAACCAACAAGAACGGCAAAGTGTATTTGGCCAGCACTATGCAGAACAAAGTTTGGCAGTTTGATCTTGAGGCCGGTAAGCTGCTGAACCGCCAAGTTATTGGCAAAGCCAAAGGGGCAGATAACCTGCGCTTTGATGGCGATGATCTATTAGTGGCCAGCCATCTTCGTTTCCTGAAATTCTTGAAACATTATAAAGACGCTAAGCATTACGCACCCTCTACCGTTTACCGCATAAACCCGACCACTAAAAAAAGAACGGTAGCGTATTATGACGATGGCAAACAGGTAAGCGCGGCTGCTACCGCTTTAGTCTTCCGCCACTACCTGTATGTGAACAGCATCTTTGACCCTAAGATGGTGAGGAAGAAATTGAAGTGATGTTTTCTGCTTGTTTGTGTTCTTAGCAAGGCTACCGGTCAACGCACCCAACCCACCCGCGCCAGGCTTTGCTTCGTGCATACTATGGGGAATCGAATTCGGTTCCAGAATGCAATGATCGTACTCGCCTCACTCCTCTCAGCTCATGTATGGATCCATTCCTTGCTTTCCGTAAGGCTTAAACGCTACCGGATAGATCGGGAGTCCTGTTACTTTCGTGGCCAATGAAGAAACTCATTCTTCTTTTGCTTTTAGGCCTGAATGCCGTTTTGGTTGCTGCTCAAACATTGGGAGGATATATACTTGCGGACCATTTGATAAGTGCCGCTCATCCTTATGGCTGTATTCCCGGCTATGTGACCGGGTTTGTTGATGACTCTACTTGGGTGAATTTTTCCGATGGAGATGTAATGACCGGTGATTTCGGGAACTCGTGGACTGATGAACTCGGTGATGAATTGTTGTTGGAAACAAGCTTTCATAGGGACAGCTATAACGTAAGGCTTAAGTTGTCGACTGGTCTCCTCTCATCTTCTTACAACGTGCAAGTTCCAGACTGGATCCAAATTACCGATACGCTATGGTTATATGTGCAACCCGATTGCGAACCTGGTACGGCCTATGCTTCACGCTACATTCTACCCCTTGATTTCAACGAACATTTTGGCTTAGATGCATCCGATGTTGTAACTGGAATTGAAATCACCTTTCTAGAGACAGGAGGAGACCCTGATCTGGCTGGAGTATATATCATTGAAGAATCCCCTTGCTATACTGATCATTTAGGTGATAATATGGCCACATGCTATGGAAACACCTTGGTTCTTGATGCCACAACAACAGATGCCACTTATTTATGGCACGACAATTCAACCAGTCCGACTTTCAATGTTACACAACAAGGAACTTATTGGGTAACAGTTGCAATAGGCACTTGCATCACTACAGATACCATCACCATAAGTTATGGACCATTTCCAACGATTGACCTCGGTAACGACACAACCATTTGCGAAGGAGAGACATTGGTTCTAGATGCATCAACTTTAAATGCCTCATATCAATGGCAAAGCAACTGGACAGGTCCCACTTTCGATGTTGTGCAGCAAGGAATGTATTGGGTCACTGTAACGGCAAATAATTGCAGCACAACAGATACGATCAACATTCTCTATACCCCATTACCAAACATTGAGTTAGGTGAAGATACGATCTTGTGCACAGGAGATACGCTTGTCCTTAATGCATCAATATTGAATGCCTCATATCAATGGCAAAGCAACTGGACTGGTCCCACTTTCGATGTTGTGCAGCAAGGGATGTATTGGGTCACTGTAACGGCAAATAATTGCAGCATAACAGATACGATCAACATTCTCTATACCCCATTTCCAAACATTGAGTTAGGTGAAGATACGATCTTGTGCACAGGAGATACGCTTGTCCTTAATGCATCAATATTGAATGCCTCCTATATATGGCTTGACTCCACTACAGACTCGATTTTCAATGTCGCTCACGCTGGAACGTATTGGGTAACCGTTACACTTGACAACTGCAGCGCAACAGATTCCTTGAGTGTTACATCGGAAAATTGTGAGACTACTCTTGAAATGCCCAATGTTTTTAGTCCTAACGGTGATGGGATCAACGATTATTTTCATCCCATTGATATAACTGATATAAAACAGGCGATTCTCGTCATTTACACTAGGTGGGGAGATAAAATCACTGAAATCACCGATATATCAACAGGTTGGGATGGTGGAATCAATAAAGTCCAATGTTCAGATGGAACATACTTTTGGACCATTCAATATATGACAAATGACAATGACACCAAGGCGCTAAACGGTTATCTAACGTTGATAAAATAGGAGACCCGCCCTCGCGAGGCTGTGCCTCGTGCGTACTGTTCAGTACCGTCCTCGGTTCCACCATGCAATGATCCTACCCGAAGCCTCGGGACCTAACTATTGCAAAAGCAATGAGCCCCGTTATTGCGTTCCGCAATGAGCTCCCGTTGGTCGGTTCGGTCGGTTCTTAATTACCAGCTCCTTTCTTCTTTGCTGCATAAAAGTCGACCTGAAAGGCCAACACAGGTATCAGCCCCATTTGGTATTTGAAGGCGATGCTGTTGGTCTGCTTGTCGTAGTACTGGCGCAAGATGTTCTTGTAGTCCACAAAATTGCCCAGGTCGAGGGATATGGTCCAAGCGTATTTGGGTTTGTTCTGCCGATAGGCAATGCGCAGATCGGGACGGAAATAGTTCTTATAGGTTTGACTGAAGGCTTCTGAATCGATAGTGATAGCGGTGCGAGCTTCAAGCGATGCAGCTTCGTCCAAGGGCGTGTAGCGAAAGCCGCCCATATACCCCAAGCGAAACCCGATTTCGAGGGCGCTGTTCTTAAACTGAAACTCGTAGCCCGCCATTAGCGATAGGGCAAATCGGCTATCGTAGGCACCTGAATAGGTGATACCATTCTGGGGTGTGTAGGTGCTGCGGAACACCGAACCATTGAGCAGAAAGAACCAGTGTTTGGCATAGTAGCGTTGCAAGGACACATCCACACCATAGTTCATGCCTGTGCCAGCATTTACCAACGAATCTTTGGCATAGCCCGAACGTTCGTTAAGCACCATGTAGGTGCTGGCAGGGTTGGCACTCACAGGCAAATTGGGTTGGTATTGGAAATAGGGCTCTACCTTGATGCTGTAGTTGCGCAAAAAGCCCAGTTCATAGCTCAACACCACATGGTGGCTTTTGATCATCTCCACGTCCTTGTTGGGGAAATAGATAGACCCATCGCTACGGGTGTATTGCGTGAAATAGGACCCCAACGGCAGGTATTGCCCATGCAGCCCGTAGGCCAACGTAAGCTTTTGCGTGTCGCCCAGTTTTTGCGAAATGGACAGCCGCGGCTCTATGCTGTAGGTATGGTTCAGCATCAGGTAGGTGGCATGTACCCCTCCCACCAATGTGGTGGTGGCCGTTGGTCTGTATTTGGCTTGCAGGTAGGGTTGTAGCACCAGGGTGGCGCCTTGCCCATTTATCTGCTCCACGGTCATATCCAACGAATCGACATACTGCGATGCTTCAAAGGCGTAGAAGTTCACATCGGTATGCAGACCAGCCCTAAGGTTCACCTTGCTGCTCAGTTTGCGGTTGTAGTACGTGTGCAAGGCCACCCGCGTAGTGTTGAAATGGGTTCTGCGTGTGGGATGCAGGTTGAGGTCATAATCGAGCGTATCGTCATTGTCGCGCACATCGTTGTAGGTGCCTGCCAGCACTGTTTTGAGGTACGATTTCTCGTCCAACAACTGATTCCACGACACGCCAAGCACTGCCAAGTTGGTGCGAAACGTGGTTTTGAACCGATGGGCATATTCCTCCCATTGGGCGGTGTCCATCTTTAGGATGCCTTCCTCCTCGCTCATCCCTCCTATTCCGAATATGCTGATGCGCGCTTTTTTGGTGGTGGGCAGGTTTATTTTGAACGACAGATCCTGGTAGGTATTGTTGGTGTTGGCATCTACAATATAGAGCCCCATGGCGCCCAATATGCCCAAGGTAGAATAGCGGTAGTTGAAGAGGTAGCTCGACCCATCGTCTTTCTTCGATAATGGCCCTTCGGCACCCGCATTAAGCCCCAATATGCCCGCTTGCACCATAAACTCGTGGCGCTCGGTGTTGCCATTGCGAAACGAGATATCGAACACGCCCGAAATAGCATTGCCATATTCGGCAGGGAAAGCGCCTGTGCTGAAATCGGTGCTGCCCATAACGTGGGGCGACAAGGCAGTGATGCCCCCACCCGAAGACCCTGGCCGCGAAAAGTGATTGAGGTTGGGCACATCTACCCCTTCCAAGCGCCATAGGATGCCCGCTGCCGAATTGCCGCGCACAATCACATCATTGTCGTTGTCTTGCGCTGCGGTTACTCCCGGCACATTCAGCGCCACACGGCCCGGGTCGTTGAGGCTACCTGCAAAGCGTTGGGTTTCTTTGATGCTGAACGACCGCGAACTGACCGCCATCATTTCGTTGCGGGCTTGGCCGTCTTGCGTGGCCACAATGGTCACCACTTCGGTCATGTTCACCTGTTCTTGCAGGCGTATCACCAAAGCCAGCTCTTTGCCCGAATTGATGGTGATAAGCCCTGTGCTCCAGGGCTCGTAACCTATGTAGGTGCATTTCACTTCGATGCGGCCCACAGGCACGTTCAGCAATTTGAATCTACCGTCAATGTCGGTGGAAGCACCGATCATTTCGGGCGTTTCCACAAAAACCGTAGCGCCTATAAGGGGTTGGCCCGTTTCGCCATCGGTCACGGTGCCATAGATGGTTTGGTTGCGTTGCGCAAAGCCTTGCATGCTGACCAGCACTATTCCCAGTAGTATCCAAAACGCTCTCATAAGGCAAAGGAATTAAGAATTGCGAAGCTTCGGAATCGGGACAGGAGTGAGATACCCTTTTTTCCGCAATTGGCCCGACCGCTCCAGGCTATGACTCGTGCGTACTATTCGGAACCGTCCTCGGTTCCAAAATGCAATGATCGTCCTTCCCCTCACTCCTCCTTCAATACCGCCATCAGTTCGGTGTCAAACTCCAGTTCAGGATAGGTTGTCACCAAAGCAGGAGTGCTTTTAAAATTACCCGAGATCGAGGTCACATAAAGGAGTCAGGAAATCAATAAGGTGTTTGTTGAATTCCTGGGGCTGTTCAAGATTAGACACATGACCAGCAGTATCAATTACGTGAAGGATTGACCCTTTGATCGCTTCATGCATCATTTCAGATTGAGCAAGTGGTGTTACTACATCTTCTCTGCCGCAAATGATCAATGTTGGAATGCCTATCTCATGCAAAGTGGAGCATGTTTCTGAACGTTCAGCAAGTGCTATCAAGCCCTGAGTGATAATATGTTTCGAGTTGGAGAACACAACACTTCTCAATTCCTCCACCAATTCCTTTTTGTTTGTTATTGAATCTTTGTGGAAAACGCTTTTAATAAATCCCTCATTAAAATTAGCGGCTCCATCAACTTCTATCTCATCAATGGTCTTGTAGCGTTTTTCTTTTACTTCAATAGTGTCGGCAATACATTGTGTATCACACAGAACCAATGCTTCAAAGCGTTCAGGGAATTTGTTTATGGCATTCAGCGCTATGAATCCTCCCATGGATAGCCCACAGATGATTGCTTTTTCAATACTTGACTTATCCATGAATTGGATCACATCATCAGCAAACAGATCGATACTTAGAGGAGATTTCTCGTCCATTGATTTTCCAAATCCTCTGATATCAAAGGAGATCGAACGACAAGTAGGTTTTAAAAACTCAAGCTGACCTTGCCACATCGTTTTATCGAACGGATAACCGTGTAAGAAAATGATCGGAATGCTTCCTTCTCCCACATCATCATAAGATAAATGAAAGTTATTTAACTCTATGGTTAAATTGTATCCTTTAGTGTCTGTTTTCATAATGATTTTTTTAAGTGATTCTTGCAAAAGTACTTACCCGACTACTGGGCATATTTGCATGATTTACGATAAGAACCACATGATTCACACGCTTATACCCAACAGAAAGTTGTTGATCAAAGAGGTGCCTGCTAGTGTTTATTGCAGCAGTGACAGTGGGGCAACTACCCGCTGAACCCGCGCGAGGCTATGCCTCGTGCGTACTATTCAGAACCGTCCTCGGTTCCACCATGCAATGATCGTCCTTCCCTCACTCCTCCCCCAATACCGCCATCAGTTCGGGATAGCTGAAAGGCGCAGCGGCCTAGGGCGGTCATGAATTCAAGAAGTACCGGCACACAAAGTGTACCAAGGACTTAGCCATACGCCTCTAAGAGCGCCAACACAATAAAGATGAGCCCGAATACGATGGGTAGCACCGTGTAGGCGATCAAGTGGGCCATATTGCCCTTCTTGGCGCCCCATTGCTTTTCCATGGCCACCAGTTTGCGCAGTTTCTCTGGCGACCGCCTCCGTATGACAAGCGTGAATATGCCGAAGGCTATGGCAAGTGCCCCGAGAACAATGGAAGTTATATCGAGCTGCATGGAAAGATGTTTACCGCCCGAAAATACAGATTGGTCTTATTCCTGTTCCTCGTAAATTAGCCCCATCATGGAAAAACACAGGATATTCACCATGCCCTTTGCGAGCGTCTATCCGCACTACATCGCCAAGGCAGAGAAGAAGGGCCGCACCAAGGCCGAAGTGGACACCATCATCCAATGGCTCACCGGCTATGATGCCCTAGCCCTCAACCATATCCTCGACTCCCGCACCGACTTTGAGACCTTCTTTGCCCAGTCTCCCCAGCTCAACGCCAACGTAGGAATGATAACCGGAGTGATATGCGGCTACCGTGTCGAAGACATCCCCGACCCGCTCATGCAGAAGATACGCTACCTCGACAAGCTCATTGACGAACTCGCCAAAGGCCGCACTATGGAGAAGATACTGCGTAAGTGAGTCATACATCACTACCAAAAAGGCCCCGCCCGCCCCATCTT
>JBFYQB010000085.1:0-4200 GCA_041302955.1 Flavobacteriales bacterium | reverse complement strand
ACTCCCCAGGTGGATAACTTAACGCTTTAGCTTGGTCGCTGACTGTATATCGCCAACAACGAGTAATCAACGTTTAGGGCGTGGACTACCAGGGTATCTAATCCTGTTCGCTCCCCACGCTTTCGTGCCTCAGCGTCAATGTCGGCTTAGTGAGCTGCCTTCGCAATCGGTGTTCTGTGTGATATCTATGCATTTCACCGCTACACCACACATTCCGCCCACTTCAACCGAATTCAAGGTCAGCAGTATCAATGGCAATTCTCCAGTTAAGCTGAAGGCTTTCACCACTGACTTACAGACCCGCCTACGCACCCTTTAAACCCAATAAATCCGGATAACGCTTGCACCCTCCGTATTACCGCGGCTGCTGGCACGGAGTTAGCCGGTGCTTATTCATACACTACCGTCAGCCCTCCTCACGAGAAGGGGTTTCTTGGTGTATAAAAGCAGTTTACAACCCATAGGGCCTTCTTCCTGCACGCGGGATGGCTGGTTCAGACTTGCGTCCATTGACCAATATTCCTCACTGCTGCCTCCCGTAGGAGTCTGGTCCGTGTCTCAGTACCAGTGTGGGGGATCATCCTCTCAGAACCCCTACTGATCATTGCCTTGGTGAGCCGTTACCTCACCAACAAGCTAATCAGACGCATGCCTATCCTTAACCGCCGGAGCTTTAATCTTTCTTCGATGCCGAAAACAGATTCTATGGAAAATTAATCCGAGTTTCCCCGGGCTATGTTCCAGTTAAGGGCAAGTTGCATACGCGTTACGCACCCGTGCGCCGGTCGCCACCATCCGAAGACGTGCTGCCCCTCGACTTGCATGTGTTAAGCCTCCCGCTAGCGTTCATCCTGAGCCAGGATCAAACTCTCCATTGTAAGTTTGATTTTTCTTCCGAAGAAGAATATTTGACGAGATTATGAACTTGCCTGCTTCACGAATGAAACAGGACTTTGAGCTTTGCTTGCTACCTATCTTTCCAATATTTTCAAAGAACGAAATTCTTACTGCGAACCAAAGAAGCCTTCACCTCAGTTGCTCATGCTTTTCCCGTAAGGGGCGACAAAGGTAAAATCATTTTTCATTCTAAACACCGATTGTGAAAATTATTTTTTCACTCTCATAATCCTTAGAGTTGAATGATGTGACAACCACACCTGAACACCCTTGCCTCAATCTTCAAAGAACCTATCCCTCAAATGGGGCTGCAAAAGTAGAATGCTTTTTTGAATTGACAATAGGGTGGTGAAAAATATTTTCAATCCCTATTTTCAACTTTCAAATCGCATGTGTGGCACTTTACCACCTTACCTGCAATCCCATTTCAAAGAACGTTTCCCGCGAAACGGGGCGCAAATGTACTGCCCTTTTTTCAACCTGCAACACCTATTGTGAAATTTCTTCAAAAATGTTGGATTTAAACACCTCAAGGAGTGGTACTGGACACTGGAAGAACCTTTCCATTGTAGTACTGACGGGCGTTACAGGCGAAACCAACAATGTATGATGCCATGTCTTCTGCCGTGGTGGGAGCAATGAATCCTGGGAAGGCAGCGGCCAACATCTCGGTCTGGACGGCCCCAATGGCCAGACAATTGACCGTTATCCCTCGATCTTTGAACTCCTCCGCAAGGCATTCGGACAGACCCGCTAGGGCGGCCTTGCTGGAACTATAGGCCGAGAGTCCCGCAAACTTGGATGATCCCTGAAAGCCACCCATGCTACCTATATTGACAATGTGGGTTGGCGAAACACCTCCCATCACAGGCAACAACTGGCGGATAATGCGTGCCGGAGCAAGCACATTGGTAAGATAGACCTCCAAGAAATCTGAATCTGTCAGGTCGCTGAAAGGGGCGGTTATCAACAGTCCGGCATTGTTGATGAGCACATCGACTCTACTCATGTGGGCAGAAACATCCTCCAGTGATACATCCATTACATCTGAAACAAGGGCTACGAACTTGTCATTCTTGCCATGAAGGGCGGCAAAAGCCTCCAGCTCTTTCAACCTATCCTGCCTTCGGGCGATGCCAATGACCTTATATATAGATGGGTCGGAAATGAACTTCTTAACCATTTCGAATCCTATACCCGCACTTGCACCTGTTACTACAACGTTCATGTTGCCCTTTTGTGAAACGCAAACTTACAGGCAACAACCTCATAGTAAGCCGTAATTTTGGGATGATGAAGACCCTGCTCATAGTATCGCTTTGCTCCATTTGCCATTTATCCTTTGGTCAAGGGATGGATTTCGGCACCACGGAAGTAGAACAATCAGCACCAAAAACAGAACAAGTACCTGAACCTCGCTCCAAATTCAAGGACAATTTCTTCCTTGGAGGCAACTTCGGGTTCCAATTTGGCAGTGTCACGTTTATCGATGTGTCGCCATTGGCCGGATATCGGGTGCTGAAAAATGGGGCTGTAGGACTTGGGATAACCTACCAGTATCTGGATTGGGAAACGCGAGGTGGTAGCTATTCAACACATACCTATGGTGGAAGAGTGTTTGCGCGCTACATCATTTGGAAGGGAATCATGGCACATGCCGAGTTCGAAATGCTGAATTTGGACTGCTTTGATGAGGACTACTATCGCTTGAACGATGAGTTACGCGTGGCAAGGGAGTGGATTCCAGGGGCACTTTTTGGCGGAGGATACTATCAGCGGGTAGGTGGTAGAGCTGGAATAACCGCACTTGTACTATTCAATGCGCTGCAATCCGACTGCACCCCATATTCCAATCCGGTCATCAGATTGGGATTCAACATCGGCATCTGACGCATACTTGCGTTGCAACCAGGTTTGAAAAATGAGCCGATCTAATAGGAAAGCTACTTTCGGGAATCCAAACTCACACCCAATTACTATGAGAACAATCCTATTCGCCTTTCTTTGGATGCTGACGACCCCTGCTTTGGGGCAGTTGAACACCTCGGTTCTGAACCGTTATCCTTCTGAATTTGCATCTGCCTATGCCGCATTTCCCCAAATTCCAGTCGGAACATTGGAAGCCGTTGCTATCACCCAGACCAATATGACGGCCTTAGGCGTGGATGAACCTGAAAGCTGTGCAGGACTTCCGCGCGCATTTGGACTATTCGGACTGGTGGAAGATGGGCAAGGCTATTTTCGAAACAACCTTTCATTGGTTTCGAACCTCTCTGGCTATCCTATATATATGATAAAGGAAAACCCCGCCACTCAGATCATGGCCTATGCATCGGCATTGACCCTGATATTGGAAGGAAACGACTGGACGGAAAGAGGGCTGGCGGAGCGATTGGCGGCACTTTCGGCATTGCCAAGCGAAACTCCAACTCAACTTTTCGCGCTGGAATCTGAACTGTATTCGGTTTTATCGCTGTTGAATGACCCACGATTCATGGGGGCATTGGGCAGCACGGCACATTCCTATTCGCTGGAAACGGTTTTCGGAGAGAATCTGGCCGTGCTTTCGGCTGCCAAAGTCCTTATCAATGGAGAGGAAGTGCAGTCTGAGACCGGTGATAGCTATCGCGCAGGTGGAGGAATTGCACCTTGCTACAACTATGCTTCTGATGTTTTTGTCCAAACGCCAACGTGCAATTACAGTTCACGGAGCGGAACGGCCATCAGCGCAGTGACCATCCACACCATTCAGGGTACCTATGCTGGTGCAGTGAGTTGGGCGCAGAACTGTGATGCCAGTGTGAGCTATCATTATGTGGTGCGCAGGAGCGATGGGCAAATCACGCAAATGCTTTGTGAAGCAGACAAGGGTTGGCATGTTGGATCAGAGAACCCATACACTATAGGTATAGAACACGAGGGTTATGTGACGGACTCGGACAACTATACTTCTGCCATGTATCAGGCATCGGCCGATCTTGTGCGGGACATCACTCAAAGCGGTTATGGCATTGATGCTGTAAGGACGGCTTATTTCCCATGGGCACCGACAACGAATTACAACGCTACGAGCACGCCCGGAAGCTGTGTCGATATTAAAGGTCATCAGCATTTTCCGAATCAAAGCCATACGGATCCGGGACAGTATTGGGATTGGGACTACTTCTTTAAGCTCTTGAACCCGAACACACCTGTGACCACCTTGAATACCGCAACCGGTAGTTTCTTTGATTCGGGAGGACAAATCGGAGTGTATAGCAATGATGAAAGGACGCTGACTCTGGTGGAACCCACCAACGCTTC
>JBFYQB010000084.1:0-16059 GCA_041302955.1 Flavobacteriales bacterium | reverse complement strand
CTTAGCGTCTCCTGCAATCCTTTTCTGCATGCCACTCCATCCGCCCCGTGTTCAGCACCCGGACATTTCAAGCTTTTGATCGGCATGCCGATTCTTTGCCCCAAGGATGGCTACCTTCGTGCCGCGGTTTTTGCGATATGAAAGAGATACTAGAGTTAGCACCATCCTCCACCACGCCATACATTTATCTCGACCTCCTCAAAGAGGAATTCAAGATATCTGGCCGATCCATGCCAGAGGACTCCGAAGGGTTCTATGGCCCCGTCAAGGACTGGATGCGCACCCACCTTACAGGCACCAAGCTCAAGGCCAGTTTCGACCTCCATCTCGAATACTACAACACCGGGTCCTTCATCCGCCTCATGGAGGTCTTCAACATCTTGGCCGACCTCAACAAAGGCGGCTGCCAGTTCAACGTCCGGTGGTACTACGATGCAGACGACCTCGATGGCCGCGATGACGGAGAGTCCTTCAAAGACGTGGTAAAGATCCCCTTCGACATATTCGAGATCTGAACACACCATCATGCCGCTACCTCCCAAGACCATAGCAGTTTTCACCAGTGGGGGCGACTCTCCCGGCATGAACGCCTGCATCCGTGCCGTGGTGCGCACCGCCAAGAGCCACGACATCCGTGTCTTCGGCATCATCCGGGGTTTTCAGGGCATGATAGAGGACGAATTCCGCGAGTTGGAGTCTCACGATGTCAGCGGTATCATGCAGCGCGGAGGCACCATCCTCAAAACCGCCCGCAGCAAGGATTTTCTCACCAAAGAAGGCCGCCAGAAGGCCTTTGCCAATTTGCAGAAGCACGGCATTGATGCCGTCATTGCCATAGGTGGCGATGGCACATTCGCAGGCTGCAAGGTCTTCAACGAAGAATTCAACATCCCCTTCATCGGCCTGCCCGGCACCATCGACAACGACCTCATCGGCACCGATTTCACCATCGGCTACGACACCGCCATCAACAGCGTCATGCAAGTGGTCGACAAGATCCGCGACACGGCCGATTCCCACGACCGCCTCTTCTTTGTCGAAGTGATGGGCAAAGATGCCGGCTTCATCGCCATGCGTTCCGGCATCGCCTGCGGTGCCGAGGCCGTATTGGTGCCCGAGACCCCTACCCATGTCGAAGACCTCATCGAAAAGCTCCGCGCAGGTTGGAAACGCCAGAAATCAAGCAACATCATCATCGTTGCCGAAGGCGATGATGCCGGTGGTGCCTACGCCATTGCCGAAAAAGTGAAGGCCGCCCTCCCGCATTTCGACACACGGGTCTCTGTCCTCGGCCACCTGCAACGGGGCGGAAGCCCAACCGCCATGGACCGCGTCCTCGCCTCCCGCCTTGGCTACGAAGCGGTCGAAGCGCTCATCAAAGGCACCCACAACATGGCAATCGGCATCGTTTGCAGCAAGGTCCAATTCACGCCTTTCGAAAAAGCCATCAAGCACCACACCACCATCAGCCCGCAACTCATGCACTTGGCCGAGGTGCTTTCCACGTGAATGTTCCGCCTTCGGGGGTTCACCGGTAACTTCGGCCCTTGAATATGGAACCCACCCAGTCCATCACCCTTTTTGCCGACATCATCATCCCGCTGCCATTGCAGGGTGTGTTCACCTATCGCGTGCCCCGCGACATGGCCGATGATGTGGCCACCGGCAAGCGCGTGGTGGTGCAGTTCGGCAAGAAGAAGCTCTACACCGGCATCATCCATGCCGTCCACGACCGCCCACCTCAGCACTATCAGGCCAAGTATCTCCTCGACCTCTTGGACGAACTGCCCATCATCACACCCCAGCAATTGGATTTCTGGGAATGGATGAGCACCTATTACATGTGCAATCTGGGCGATGTGATGCAGGCAGCCATTCCATCCGGACTTAAGCTCAGTAGCGAGACCCGCCTCTGCATCCACCCCGATTATTCGGGCGAGACGGACGGCCTCGATGACGAGGAGTATCAGGTGCTCGAAGCCTTGCAGGACAAGGAGCAGCTCAGCATGGAAGAGCTGGCCGTTATTCTCGGCAAGCATCACGTGTTGCGATTGGTGCGCAGAATGGTCGAGATGCGCATCGTCCTGCAAGTGGAGGAGGTGCAGGAGAAATTCAAGCCCAAGACCCGCACCGTGTTCCAACTGGCCGACTGGCTGAAGGACGAGGCCGCCATGGAGGCTGTTTTCAAGGAATTGGAGCGCGCACCCAAGCAGTTGGACGCCCTCATGCAGTTCATCCAACTGAGCCGCGAGGATGCACTCTCCCATCGCACCGTTAGCCGCGAGCGCTTGGTGGACGACAACGGTGCGTCTGCCCCCGCTATTGCCCAATTGGTAAAGCGCGACATCCTCATCAAAACAGAAGAAGAGATAGGCCGCCTGCACGATATGGACGCTTGGGCCGAAGGACCTATCGCCCTCACACCCGGCCAGCAGCAGGCCAAGGACAGCATCGAAGCGGCCTTTGCGGAGAAGAAGGGCGCGTTGCTTTTCGGCATCACCGGCAGCGGCAAGACCGAGGTCTATATCCGTGTGATGGAAGAGGTCGTCAGAACGGGCAAGCAGGTGCTCTATCTGCTGCCAGAGATAGCCCTCACCACCCAGATCATCACCCGTTTGCAGAAGCATTTTGGCGATAAGGTGGGCGTCTATCACTCGCGCATTTCCGACAACGAACGTGTGGAGGTCTGGAAGAAACAGCTCGGTCCGAATCCCTATCAGGTGATGCTCGGTGCGCGGTCGGCCCTGTTTCTCCCGCTTCAGGATCTCGGCCTCGTCATAGTGGACGAAGAGCACGAGCAGACCTTCAAGCAGCACGAGCCCGCCCCGCGCTACCATGCCCGCGATAGTGCTTCCATGCTGGCACGGAGGGCCGATGCGCATCTGCTGCTTGGTTCGGCCACACCATCGGTCGAGGCGTATTTCAATGCCGTGCGGGGCAAATTCGCCTTGGTCGGACTGAACGAACGTTATGGCGGAATGAAACTGCCTGCCATCCTCATCTGCGACCTGGCCAAAGAGCGTAAGGACCACACCATGAAGGGCCCGTTCTCCAGCATGTTGCTCCAGCAGATGGCCGACACATTAGCCCGTGGCGAGCAGGTCATCATCTTCCAGAACCGCAGGGGTTTCTCCTCCTTTGTTATTTGCAATTCCTGCGGCCACGTGCCGGGCTGCGAGCAATGCGATATCACGCTCACGTATCATAAGCACAGTTCCGAACTGCGTTGCCACTATTGCGGCTTCGCCAAACCGCTGCCGCGCATCTGTCCCAAGTGTCAGAGCACATTCTTCCGCACAATCGGTTTCGGCACCGAGCAGATAGAGGAGGAGCTGAGCCTCCATTTTCCAGAGGCGGGCATTGCCCGTATGGACCTCGACACCACCCGTGGCAAACACGCCTATCAGCGCATCATCAACGATTTTGAGGAGCGCAGGGTGAACATTCTCGTGGGCACACAGATGGTCACCAAGGGCCTCGACTTCGACCATGTGGGTCTTGTGGGCATTCTCAATGCCGACTCGTTGCTCAACTTTCCCGACTTCCGCGCCTTCGAAAGGGCGTATCAATTGATGGCGCAGGTCAGTGGTCGTGCGGGTCGCAGACGCAGGCAGGGCCGCGTTGTCATCCAGACCTCCGAACCCACGCATTTCATCATCGAGAAAGTGGTGCAGAACGACTACGCAGGCATGTTCGAAAACGAACTCCATCAGCGCAAGCAGTTCCGCTATCCGCCTTTCATCAAAATGCTGCGCATCACGGTGCGCCATGCCGAGCGCGACCGTGTGGACAAGGCTGCTGATGCCCTCAAGCTCGCCCTTGCCGACATACCCGACACCGTACTCCTTGGCCCTGAATACCCATCTGTAGAGCGGGTGCGCAACCGCTACCACAAATTCCTCATCGTGAAGATGGGCGGCAACGAAGTGGCGCACCACAAGGCCATCATCCGCGAAAGGATGCGCACCGTGGCCGAAATGGCCGATTTCCGTTCCGTGCAGTTCCTCCCTGACGTTGACCCTGTGTGATTCGCTGATTTGAAGGGGGAGTGTGGTGCTACAGATCAAAAGATGTTGCAACATTGAAGTTAAAACATTTGCCTACTTTTGACGCTCAAATCACAGACGAACAATCATGGACAACATTCTTTTCTCTCCCCACAAACTGGGAACCATTACCCTCAAGAACCGCATCACTATGGCACCGATGACCCGTTGCCGCGCCATTGGCAACGTGCCCAACGACCTGATCGCTGAATATTATGCCCAGCGTGCGGACGCAGGTCTGCTAATCACAGAGGGCACTGCGCCTTCGGCAAATGGATTGGGCTATGCGCGCATTCCTGGCATCTACAACGATGCGCAGGTAGCAGGCTGGAAGAAAGTGACGGATGCAGTTCACGCCAAAGGTGGCCATATCTTCATCCAGTTGATGCATACCGGCCGTGTGTCTCACCCTGCAAACATGGAGGCTGGCGCGCAGATAGTCGCTCCATCGGCCATAGCATTGGAGGGCAACATGTACACCGATGCCGAGGGCAATCAGCCATACCCAACGCCAAAGGCCATGACCTTGGAGGACATCGCACAAGCACAGGAGGAGTATGTGCAGGCCGCTAAGAATGCCATCAAGGCAGGGTTTGACGGGGTGGAACTGCATGGTGCCAACGGCTACCTCATCGACCAGTTCATCAATCCGGCATCCAACCACCGCACGGACAATTATGGCGGTTCGGTAGAGAACAGGAACCGCTTTGCCATCGAGGTGGCCACCAAAGTAGCGGCCGCCATCGGTGCCGACAAGGTCGCCATTCGCCTATCGCCCAATGGAGTGGCAAGTGGCATGGCCATGTTCCCCGAGGTGAAGGAGGCCTACACACAGTTGGCCGCTGCCTTCAAGCAGATAGGGTTGGTCTACATTCACCTTGCCGACCATTCGGCCATGGGCGCACCCGAAGTGGGCGAAGACCTGAAAGCAGCCATTCACGAGGCATTCGGTGGCACCATCATCTTCTGTGGCGGTCAGACCAAGGCATCTGCCGAGCTGGCATTGCAGGAAGGAAGAGGCCATCTGGCAGCATTCGGAAGGCCGTTCATCAGCAATCCTGACCTTGTGAAACGCCTCACTAACGATCTTCCACTTCAAGACCCCGATTTCGGAACCTTCTATACACCAGGAGCTAAAGGCTACACGGATTACGCGTTAGCTTAAGTATAGATGACCATACTATCGAAAAACGCCCCACCTCGGGGCGTTTTTTGTTTACCATGGAAGAGGCCTATTCCTTTTTTGTTTCTTGCGCCTCCTTTCACATCAACCCATGAGCGAAGCACTACAGCAGGCCGAAGCCAAATTACGTACCCTTACCAAAGCACCATCCAACGAAGAGTTATTGGAGCTCTACGCTCTCTACAAGCAGGCACTGCTTGGTGATTGCCTCCAATCAAAACCTGGCATGTTCGATGTCAAGGCTCAGTTCAAATGGAAAGCGTGGAAAGGCAAATCAGGCATTTCGCAAGAAGCAGCTACCGAACAATATGTCGCTTTGGTGGATTCTCTTTTGGAGAAATACGCCTAGTGATTCCTGCATTGCATTCAATCCCTTCAATGGTGAAATGTCTTTTTCCTCTTGCCATGCGGTGCTGATAAGGCAGCCGTCATTCGCTTGAGAAAAAGTCTAAATTTGCAGCCCATTGCCCAAGTGTTGAAATTGGTAGACAAGCCATCTTGAGGGGGTGGTGCACTACGTGCGTGCTGGTTCGAATCCAGTCTTGGGCACCCTTCAGAATTCTTTCCGAAAAATGATCAGGACCATGTTCGCTAGTATTAAAGTCGAAAGGGTTCTGGTCTTTTTTTTGCTCCTGCCTTTTGCGGCAAGCGCTCAGCAGGTGATCGTCTGCAAGACCCAACAATCTGGAGTTCCGCGCGAATCCGCGATAGAATGGAAGGTTGATTCTTTTCCGCAGGAGCTTACTCTGTTCTATCACAATGGAAAGACGACCATCAGCGAACGTTCGCTCAATTTCATCATCGAACCGGAGAAACGCCTTGGGTTGGAACCCTTTGAGGCGAGCATAGTGGTTTCGCAGGGACGTAACTGGGCCGCCACACCTTTTCTTTTCACCCGGGCCGGTAAATACGTTATCAGTGCCTACCGTGCGGACAAGACGGTAATGGCTACTACGCTTATTTCCATTGATGGGCCCGAAAATCAGGAAGTTGCCGTGGTAACTGAGGCACCTGTGGTGAAAACTGAACCAGCGGTGTCATCACCCACTGTGAGTGGTGTTGCCACAAATAGACCTGACAATGTGAATCAGGCACAGGTACAGGTAGCTCCCAGTGCACCGGTTCAGGTTGCAGTGGAGCTGACCGCAGAAGAGCAGAAGACATTGAAGTTTGAAGAAGTGAATATTGCGTTTGGCACTGGGGTCAGTGGACGTAAGTTGACCGCTCCGGGCAGCGCTTTCACTGATGTGCAGACCCGCAAGGGCATTGTGGTGCAGTTGTCCAACACCAAGCCTTTCGGAGTGGGCAGCGTGGCCATAGACATATGGAGAAAAGCTCCTGGGGCCTCGGATTTTGACGAGATGATCGTGAATCAGACCGTGAATGTGAATGCCAAGGATTACACGGTCCAAGCACCTATTACACTCTACAAGAAGGGCGAATACAAGGTGTCTTTCTTCACTCCCGACTTTGTCTGGATAGGCTCTGCCTATCTCACGGTCAATTGATCTGCCTACTCGGGTTTCAAAATGCAGATCACTTCCAGCGTATCGCGGAAATAAGTGCAGTTGTGCTGGTATCCTCCCTCCAATGCACCAGCACGCCAAGCATCATCCACACTGTCTGTGAATGCCCTGTTGCCGCATAGGAATCCGGAAGTGCTTTGTCCAAGTTGAGTATTGACAACACATTCGATACAGGCGTATTCTTCTCCGGTAAGTCGTTCTTCCTCCGCTTCGATATCATCGCTTGTGCCACAGTACTCTTCAATGGAAGCCACGTTGAGGAAACCCTCTTTCAGCTCCACCTCGCACTGCACGCATTTGGTACATCCTGAGATGCCCAGTACGATAACTATAAAGAACACAGCCTTGGTCATGATACTTTGACTATCCATCCATGCTCGTCTGTCACTTCACCATAGCGGATGGCATTGAGTGCTGCTGACAACTTCTTAGACAATTGACGCGATTCGATGGCGGGCAGCACATGGTCATTGCCGTCAAAACCAATGAGCTCGATAGGGGCTATTGTGGCCGCAGTGCCAACTCCGAACGCATCCTTCAACGTTCCCGCAGCGTGGGCCGCAAGCACCTCTTCTACGGATACTGGTCGTTCCTGCACGTCAATACCCATCTCGCGAGCAAGGGTGAGCACGCTGTCACGTGTAATGCCTTGCAGAACGGTTTCTCCTGCTGGTGGCGTGAGCAGACTGTCACCGATGTGGAACATTACGTTCATCGTGCCGCTCTCTTCAACGTAATGGTGCTCTTTGGCATCCGTCCAGATAAGTTGATGGTATCCTTCCTGCTGCGCCATCTTGGTTGGAAGCAACGCACCTCCATAATTGCCCCCAGACTTGGCCGCACCAGTTCCACCCTTGGCAGCGCGGGTGTAGCGATGTTCCACCTTCACTTTGAGGGGAGTGGTATAGTATGGACCTACCGGACCGGTTATGATGATGAACCTGTAAGTGTCTGATGGGCGCACACCTAGTAATTCATCGGTTGCGAACATGAACGGACGGATATACAGGGATGCATTCTCATTCTTCGGAACCCATTCGCGGTCAACATTGACCAGTTCGCGTAAGCACTCGATAAGCAGATCGACCGGAATGGTAGGCATGCACATGCGCTCTGCAGAACGGTTGAGCCGGGCGAAATTGTCAGCGGGACGGAAAATGGTCACTTCACCGTTCTTATTCCGGTAGGCCTTAAGCCCTTCGAAAATGGTCTGTCCGTAATGAAGTGCGAGACAAGAAGGATTCATCTCGAGCTTCTTGTAGGGCGTGATGTAGGGTGCGCTCCATTCGCCATGGGCATAATCCATTACCAGCATATGGTCTGAGAATTCGCGACCGAAGGGAATGTTATTGAAATCGACCTCTTGAATCCGTGATCTGGATGTCCGTTCGACTGCGATGTTCAAAATGTCGTGTTCCATGTTGTCTTGCTTATCGTCCGACCAATGTAGCTATTTCGCTGATCGGGTCTTGAAATTGGTTTGTCAATCAACGATGAACGGCCAATCTTTTAACAGTTCTTTGGCCATCAATCAAAAGTTCGACAAGGTAGATGCCGCTTTGGGAAGGGCTGTTGACAGAAGTCAAGTTGCGGGTGATCGCAATCTCTTGCACTACGGTTTTTCCGCTGATGTCTGTGATGCGTAGTGATGCATTGTTGAACACTTCAGCGATGTGAATCTGGAATGTTTCGGCTGAAGCAGGGTTTGGATAGACAGTTATGGAGGTTTCGCGCTGCGATTCGGAAATGCCGATCGTTTCGTCCACATAGAACTGGTCTAGGCCGCCTTCCACCAAGTGACCCGGTGCAGCATCACCAATGTGAAGTTCCAGCTTCATATTGGCGGTAATGGTGATATGATCGGCCAAGGCCATCTGCCATTGTACCCACTGACCATTGGTGGTGCTGAGGCTTTCGATGGTGGCGGTTTCGATGCCATTGTTGACCTTGACGGTGAACTCATCGTTGCTTGCCGAACTTCCTCCACCAGTGTAGAACCAATAGTGGAAATGAACCACAGGGTTGGCCAGGTCGGAGAGGTCCATGGCAGGCGTGGTGAGAATGGTGGTGCCGTCATCTACATCATCTTCGCCTGCTGGCGGGCCGGCATTGCCAGTGATGTAGGCAAAGTCGCCACAGCCGAGGCCGCTGTCGGAGCCGGGGTTGCAGATCTGGCCATCAAAGTCGGTAGCGATAGGTGCGTCACGTTCCCAGATGCCGGCAGGGGCATTGCCCGAAACCTGCCATCCAAGATCCATGGCGAAATCATCGAAGTACTGTTTCTCCAGTTCGAAAGAAAGGGTTGTGTTCTGCTGGTTGACGGTGATCGTAGTGCACTGGGTAACGTAGCCCCAGCGACCAATAAGCACTTCATACGTGCCGTCATAGAAGTTGGCATCGGTAAGTTGGCCATTGCCATCGGTTGTTGTAGCGATGTCGAAGAGGGAATTCTTGAAGGTGATAGTGGTATTGCCAACCGGTGTGCCGGTGCCCTGTTCGGTAACATCGATCTGGAGCGTGAACGGGATATCGGGCACGAGCTGAACATCGAGGATGGTGGTCTGACCGTTGATAAGCTGAACACCGCTGATGGTCTGAGGAAGAAAGCCGCCTTTGATGAACGTGACATCGTAGGCACCTGCTTGGGCCAGACCGCTGGCATAGGTGCCGAAGATGCCTGTGTTCTCTTGAATCGCGGTACCTACGACCTGAATAGATACTCCACTAAGCTGAACGCCAGTGCTGAAATTGGTGACAGTGCCTTGGATGCGGGCTGCACGGGTATAATTGGGGCCGAAGATGAAGAGCCCGCCTTCCATATCTGATGCTACGATATTGCCAGAAGGCAGATAAGGCCAAACACCCCATACACTATTGAAGCCATCGCCAGATAGGGGGCTGGTGTCATAGTAGCCAGTAAGTACAAGATTCTCGGGGTCGGAAGCATCGTGGATGGTGACACCATCGCGATAATGCGAAGAGATGAGGTAATCATCGAGGTAGTAGACATTGTGTGGGATGACACCTTCGGATAAGGGATGGTGAATGCGGTCGAGCTCCTCCACGTTGGAAAGGTCTGTCACATCATAGGAGGTGATGAAAGCGCTACTGACCTCATCTGTAGTGAAAACCACACTGTTGTCGTCATTGGGCCAAATATTGTGCGTGAAATTGCTGGGGGTATTCCAGGTGGTGAGCAATTGTGGGTTGGTAGGGTCGGAGATGTCGACCACAGCTGCGAAACCATTGTTGATGCAACCTGCCCAAAGGGTATCGCCACGAGCGAAGCCATCATGGATGTAATATTGATTCCATACTCCAAGTTCGACAGGGTTTGCGGGGTCTTGTGAGAGGTCGAGAATGATGACTCCGCCAACACCGTAATCAGAGCCATAGATGTAGGCGTGGCCCTGTTCGTCAACGCTGGTCGTGTGACCGGTGGTGAAAGGGAAGTTGACACCGGTATAGTTGCTGACCTGAAGCTGGGCGACAGCTGGCGCAGGACCGGGTCCGGGAAGTGGGCTCATGTCAACAATAAGCAGTCCGCCAGACTCCTCATTCACACAGTATGCATGGCCATTGTAATAGAATGGGTCGCGCCAGATGGTGTTGGGGCCAGCAGCGAAGAATACCTCGAATGGTGCGGAAGGGTCGCTGATATCAACGATGGAGAGGCCGCTGACGGTGCCTACAAATGCGTACTCACGACCGTTGTGCACATCAGACCATATGTCGTTGAGGTTCTCGTTGTAGGTCTTTTGGCCCAAGAGGGTCATGTTGAGGGCGTCCTGGGCCAAGGCGGCCGAGCTGAAGAGGACGAGGATGGCAATGAAAAAAGTGCGAAGTGTGTGCATGATGAATATGAAAGGGCAACAAAGGAACGGTTTCCTGCACGGTGGGTTGTCAGAAGAAGGACGGTGCACGGGCGTGTGCGGCAGATGAAAGGAAGCCGCATCTTTGCGGGATGAAGGAAGGCAAGCTTATCATATTCTCTGCGCCCAGCGGGGCCGGCAAGACCACCATTGTGCGCTATCTGTTGCAGACGGGACTGCCGCTGGCATTCTCGGTGTCGGCCACGAGCAGGGCCAAGCGGGCAGGGGAGGAGGATGGGAGAGACTACTGGTTTCTGTCGGTAGCGGAATTCAAGGAACGCATGGCGAAAGGCGATTTTCTGGAGTGGGAGGAGGTTTATACGGATCAGTTCTATGGCACGCTGCGGAGCGAAGTGGCTCGGACACATGCGCAGGGCAAGCATGTGTTATTTGATGTTGACGTGGTAGGCGGGCTGAACATCAAGCGGCAGTTCGGAGATGCGGCCTTGGCGGTTTTTGTGATGCCACCTTCGGTAGATGCGTTGGAGAGCAGGTTGCGGGGGCGCAGTTCGGAGAGTGAGGAGAGTTTGAAGAAGCGGGTGGCCAAGGCTGCCGCTGAACTGGAGTATTCGAAGGAATTTGATGTGATACTGCACAATGATGTGCTTGAAGTGGCGCAGCAAGAGGCGTATGAACTGGTGAAAGATTTTGTTGATGCATAAGGTAGGGCTGTATTTTGGGTCGTTCAATCCGGTGCATGTTGGGCATATGATCATTGCCACATGGGCGGTGGAGATGAGCGATCTGGATCAGGTGTGGTTTGTAGTGTCGCCACATAATCCGCTGAAGGCGAAGGAAAGCCTGCTCTCTGGCCGCCATAGGTTGGAGATGGTGCACAGGGCGGTGGGTGATGACCTGCGATTCAGGACGAGCGATATTGAGTTCGGGCTTTCACAGCCTTCATACACGGCCCATACGTTGGCATATCTGCAAGAGAAGCATGCCGAGAAGGAGTTCACGCTGCTGATGGGAGGCGATAATCTGGCCTCGCTGCACCGATGGAAGAATCATGAGGCGATATTGGAAGGACACAGGCTATTGGTCTATTCGCGTCCGGCAGCGGGAGAGATGCCTTTTGCAGGCCATCGGAACGTGGTGCAGCTGGAGGCGCCAGCGCTGCACATATCATCCAGTCTTATACGCCAGATGGTGGGCGAGGGCAAGGATGTGCGTCATTTCATGCCGTTGGAGGCGTGGAAGTTCATGGACGAGATGAATTTTTATCGTTAGGCGAGACTCTTCACCAGAAAAACGGGTCATGTGCGTGCGCATGTGTGGTCATGGGTTATCACAAAGTGGTTCAGGGCTATCTGTAAATGGTTAGGGATTATCATAAAGTGGGTGTAGACCATCAAGAAGTGGTGATAGATCATCTGAAAGTGATGGAGGATTATCTGAAAGTGGCGAGGGATCATCCATAAGTGGTGTAGGATTATCCAAATCTGGTTAAGGATTATCCAAACGTGGCGAAGGACTATCCGTATGTGGTGAAGGACTATCTGAATAATTGAAGAAAAATGTATTTTCAGTGCGTCAATCTGATAGGATCTAAAGGAAAAAAGGATGCTGACGTTGGAGATAAAACACTTGGTGGCGCTGAGAGGCGGGCGTAAGGTGGTGCCATTTCTGGTGAAGAGCGGTATGCCACGTGCGCGTGCCCGGATGGTGGAGAAAGGGTCGAATATCAAGATGCTTCGGGATGATACGGTACGGGAGCTGTGTGAGGCGCTGGACTGCATGCCGAATGACCTGTTTGCTTGGCGTGGGCCAGCGGAGCATTGGCTGTCGCAGTTGAACGCTGCGCCCTTGCGGAGGCTGGAGGATGTATTTCTACATACGAGCCATGCGGAACTGGAGAAGCTATGGGCTGAGCTGCTGGAGCGCGATGCGATGCGGGAGGAGAAGGTGGCTGTAAAGGGCGGCAGGGTTTGGCTGAACGTGAGGCGACTGATGGAGATGCGGAGTGCATCGCGGCCTGCGCTCACATTGCAGCGACTGGGCATGAAAGAGATGGTGGCGCGCAACGTGACGGAGTTGGCGCGGAAAGATGGGCAAATGGCTGTGAAGATGCCGGTGTTGACGTGGCTCTGTATGCATCTGGGGTGCTATCCGAACGACCTGTATGACTTTGTGGGGCCGCAAGGACATGTGCTTGATGGGTTGCGGAAGACGCCTATTGCTGACCTGACAGAACTGATAGAACGGATGACGCCCGAGGAGGCGAGAAGGCTGTTGGGGAAATAGCAGCGGGGGAACGGGGCAGGAGGCGGATCAGCCCTGTTGCCTGGCTTCGCGGAGGAGGTTGCAGATCCAATGTTCGCCTCGGATGGGCGAGTCGAAGAATTTGATGGGGAATACCCGTGTAGGGCCAAGTTCGAGAAACATGTTGCCTACCATGCGGCCCATGGCCTAGCTGGAAATGATGGCAACGCCAACCACAGTACCGATGACATCCTGCCCTGATCGGAGATAATCCTGTGCTTCGGGGGTGACCTTGGAAATGAGGGATATGTCGTACATGCCGGCCCGCAGCATGCTGTCGGTGTCGAGGAGGGAGTTTGTGGTCCGGATCTACGCCTTTGCTTCTTCCAGATCGATGACGGAATTGGGCTTGAGGCTGACCAAGAAGATATTGCCCGGCAGCATCTCAATATAGGTGGTATTGGTCTCGCTGCTCTTATACACGGCTTCTTGAAGTATCAGGATGGGTTATTTCGCGGAGCGGTCAATACTGATTTTTCATTTTGGGACAGGCTATGACCACCGGCATCTGATTGGTCATCTCATTCATCCGCATGCATGTTTTTTCGAAATCTTCGGGCTGTATCTGGTCTTTTTTGGACATATAGACGTAGGCCACGGTGGCTTTGGTGGGCGAAATGTCCCTGAGAATCCTGTGATAGTTGAATGCTTTGGTGTCGAAGACCGCCTCTTCGTCATTGAATGATTCTTTACGCGGCACGTTGAATATGGTGAACTGACTCACGTTGATGGGATGAGGAAGGAGAAAGGGGTGATTGCGCTGATTGCAGTCGTGCATGTAGACATAGCTGTACATGTCGATCGGTTCATACTTGAAATACCATCCTGAGTAACTGCGGTCATCCACCTCCTTCCAAAAATCAGCGATGACGTAGGTTTCTGTGGTCGATAGGATGTTGGTGGTCTCGTTGTCCTCGATGGTCATGTTGCCCACTGAGCGAATGTTGGGATAGCCCCGACTGAAGTCCTTTCTGATACGGTCGGTGAGCTCTTTGCTGGAGATATGTTCGAGCAAGGCTCTCATCCCATCGGCATGGGTGCCATAGAGTTTTGTGGTGACGACAAGCGTACAGGGCTCGTGGAAAGAATAGGCGGTGAACTCCTCTGTGCGTTCGGTACGGCTGAAAAGGTCATCCACTTGCATGACGGCAAGGGAGTCGGAAGTGCTTCCAACGATGAGGGCATTTCCGTAATCGGCAATGCGTTTTGATGAGAATCTTCCTCCCTGACGCGCGGCTGTCGGGTCTATCCAATGGTCTTTGCCGTTGAAGCGGAAGAAGACGATACAGTGATCGAAGACGTGTGAACTGGGCAACATGTTTGCCACCCCTTGCCGCAATTGGCTGTTGACCAAGGCGGGATATGCTTCTGTGACACCCAAGTGATGGAGAAGGGTGACGAGAAGCAGCGATTTGTCCTTGCAGTCGCCAAATCGCTGTTTGAGCACCTTATCGGGAGCAGATGGCATTATGCTGCCTATGCCGTTCTCCATGCCCATGTATCTGATCTGATCCTGCACATAGTTGACAGCCTCGGTGATCTGGGTTTCAATGGCAGGGTGGTCATTCTTCAATTTATCGGCAAGCGCGATGGTCTGCGGGTTGCTTTCTGTGGCGAACACTCCTTTTGCCCATTGTGCAACACCTGTCCAATTCTTAAAACTGCTGATGGTGAAATAGGAGAATGGCATGTGCCATGGTGGCGTGTTATGGTCCAGGTCGGATGCCGTGATACCGTATCTGTCAAGCTCGATGATGTGAAAGCCATTGGTGTCGGATTCAATCATCGATACGCTGTCGCAAGCATGGCATCGGGTGATATAATCGGTGATCGTGTCGTGAATGAACCGCACATGGTACCGATCCACAGGATTGTCACTTTCGAAAGGGATAAAATGAAAATCATTGCGCTGGAAGATGGGATTGGAACCGTGAACGGTGAACGCATACTCGAGACGGTCGCCTTTGCGGATGTCCTCCAAGGCATCGTAGGCAGTGACCTGGCCGGTATAGATCTTCTGCTGGAGGCTTTCCTCGTTGCGGACCAGTTCGAAGGAGAGTTCGGCAGTTTTGTTGATGCGCTCGTTCTCTCGCCACACATACAGATAATGGAACTGAACGGTCTGATAGGTGCTGTCGAACGGGATCTTCACCTCAGAGGCATTCTGAACACCGCCATGGGTGAGAATTTCAATCGCGACATGGCGAAAATCATCGTCTGTAGTAAAGTTGTACTGATTGTCGATAAGCGAAAGATAGCCCCCTGACATGACATCATACTTTGACACGGAGGACTTGCTGGGAGGTTCTACGGAAGTGACCCACTCGGGCACATCGGCCATTCGAAAATGCTGACCGGTTGCGATGAACGGGAGCATGGTCGAGAATATCAGGGTCAGCAGGTTCTTCATTCCCGAGGATTTATGAAGCAATAATACAGGTTCTGCTAAATGTGCGGTGCTGAAAGACGGATTTCCTTTGAGCGGATGTGATGCCAGAATGATGGAGTTGTGGAACGGCAGTGAATGCCCACCATCCATTCAGAATATCAATGCAAGTATCAAAAGGTCATATTGAGAAGGACAGAGCCAAGCGTGAGTTAGCTTTGACTTTCGGAAATATAAACCAGTAAGCACATGCGGTTCATATCGTTGGAACATCTTTGGAGGCGGTCGTGGGCTGCGCTGCTCCGCTTTCCGTTAAGCATATTGAGTGCTGCCATTGGAGTGACGGTGGCCATCTACCTGATAGAGATGGAGGGGAAGGTGGGCAATGTGCTGCCGTACATCAACCTGCTGCTGGCGGCTGCATTGGGGATACCGCTGTTCTCTTGTGCGTCCATCCTGAGCGAGCGATGGGACGGGGCATTGGTGAAGTGGGGCAGTGCGCTGGCGGCCATGGTGCTGCTGGGACTCATCTACCTATCGCTGCCGGGAACTGACGAGACGCACAACACCACGATCCCTTATGTACGCTATGGACTGTTCAACGTGATCGTGCATCTGCTGGTGTCGTTCGCGCCGTTTGTTCGGGTGCGGCAGTTGAACGGGTTCTGGAACTACAACAAGGGACTTTTCATCCGGATAGTGACGGCCGGGCTTTATTCTGGGGTCTTGTTCGCGGGTCTGGCATTGGCCATCGTGGCGCTCAACGAGCTATTTGACATGGACA
>JBFYQB010000083.1:0-4317 GCA_041302955.1 Flavobacteriales bacterium | reverse complement strand
CATGGCTATACGTAATGATGGAAGAGCAGTTGTCGGTCGCACTGGCGCTGAACGTCACAACGGCCTCGCAGTCGCCCGCGTCCGTGTCCGCAGCGATGTCCGAAGGGCAGGTGATCACAGGGTCGATGTTGTCCGTAACCGTAACCGTAGCAGTGCAGTTTGCGGAATTTCCATTCACATCTGTAACGGTCAACGTCACTGTATTGGCGCCCAAATCCGCACAATCGAATGTGTTAGGACTAACCGCCATCGACTGAATCCCACAGGCCGATGTGCTGTTGTTGTTAATCTGACCAGCCGTGATTGAGGCAGTGCCGGAGCCATTCAGAATCACTGTTATGTTCTGACAGATGGCAACTGGTGGAGCTGTGGCAGTGACAGTAACTGTTGCATTACATGTGGATGTATTTCCTGCAGCATCAGTCACGGTGAGCACTACTGCATTTGCACCCACATCTGTGCAATCAAAGGTGCTAGGGTTGACACTCAAGGATGAGATGCCACAATTGTCTGTGGAACCGTTATCTACCTGAGCGGCAGTAATGCTTGCAGCTCCATTGACCAACGCAACTGTGATGTTCTGACATACTGCAACCGGGTCTACCTCATCCTGCACTGTCAAGGTGGCTTGATCGCAATTTGTTGGAAACCCTACTTCACAAATCTGATAAACTACCGTATGAACTCCCTCCGAAGTTCCTGGAGCAATATCAACACTACCATCAGCATTGATGGTCACATCACCTGTCGGGTCTGGTGTAATAATGGAAATGACAACTTCTGACGTTGTAGGTGTAACCCCACCCAAAGCATCGTTGGTCAGAACATTCATCAGGTTGTTTCCTCCTGTGGTGCAGTTGTAGGAACCTATCAGGTCATCGTTTGCCTCTATGTCATCACAGATGTTAATAGTGATAGCGATGTTGCAATCATCCTCTTCTGGGATGGGAGGCACTGCATAGTATGTGATCGAAGTGCCAAGAGCGGCAGGGAAAGTTGTCGTATATTCAGTAGAGACACCTTCAACCACTGGGAATTCATTGAAGAACCTTGTGCCAAGTGGAAAGCTTGGCGCAATGCTGGCCACTGGAACGGTAGGATTCCCATCACAAAAGAAAAAATCCGATTCAAGTTGTTCGGGAGTACAATTGTCGGCCACCCAGTTTGCAGGAACCTCAATAGCTGCGCTAAGAGGGTCGGTGATAGGCTCTCCTTGACATGGGCCATTCTGGACATAACCGGTGATCAGTCCCGTATTCAGGATTCCGAACCCTGTAACGGCACCTGTACCTGTGAGCGACCCAATGGCAATTATCGCATCTGAACAAACAGCATCATTGAGCAGGAGACAGTTGTCATAAACCTCAATAGTAAATGTGAGTGTGGCCAATAGCTCTGACGGATCGGCCGGGAGGGGGAGTGTACCAAAATCCCAGATGATCGAACCTGTTGGGCCTTCCAACGGATCGAAATAGAGGTTGTTTGGAGTTGGAAGTGGAGCAAAGTAGATGTTACTTATCAAGCTTCCTGGGACGAATGCTCCAGTATATGGTATCGGAATAGTAATAGCATGGTCAAGAACCTCCTCTGTTCCAATATTTCTTATCTCAACGGTATATTGAATCTGATCGCCAGGACCGACCACCAAAGGATCTGGAACTACAGGAGATCCATTGAGCTGTGTCACCGAAATCAGTCCTTCAGCCTCGGGCACATAGGAGTCGGACGACATGGTGATATTGAAAATGCAATAGGCATCTTGACTGCTTCCATACTGAAAACGAGTTGATGTCTGTCCATTAGCCAAAATGGTATTGCCTGCATTATTGACGGAGAACGCGCTTATGTCAAGCCCAGTATTGTTCTGTAGGCTCGGATTTCTTGGGTTGCCTCCCGTAACAACCGAAGAGTTGAAGAAGTTGGTTGTGGTATTTCCAGAATGGTTCAAGGCCACCCAAGCATTATCTGCTGCATTCCTTATATTGAAATAATCACCTGTTATACCCACATCGCCCTCGCCTGCCATTACTCCTACACGCAGGGTGACCGCTCCGGCAGGAGTGGTCTGGAAACCTGAGATAGGAATCTCACTGGACCCCACGCCAGCATTTACGAAAGCATGACCATCGAACGAGGTGATATCTCTCCAGACCATGAGATAGTTCTCATAGATGACCACCATGCCCCATCCGCCATAGTAGCCAGTGCCACCGCCATCCCCTTCGCGCAATGCGATATCAGCAACAAAGTACTCTCCTACTCCTGCTGCTTGAACCTGCGTAGTAATGTCTGCATAGGCAGAATACATCCCTTGTGAAAATGTATTGTCGGCAGGATAGTAGATGTCTGATGGGTCGGCCACAATTTGCTCATAGACCGCACTTCCCGGAACCTTCAACAATATCTCCTGTCTGTTGAATGTCTTCGTTACATTGATTACCTCTGGGATGCTTTGGGTAACAGTCACATCGGCATTGGAAGAACCCTCGTATTGTCCAGTATTCCTGTCTGTCCGAGAATCTCTTTCCAACTGAGTAATAGTGATAGTTGTTGTACCATCAGTAATTACATAAGGTGTTGTCAAAGTCGCTGTTCCGGTGTTGCCTGAGCTGGTATAAGTTACAGGTACATTTGTTGCTCCCCCTCCATTTACACTTAACGTGACACGTCCAGCACCTGAACTATTAGTAAAATTGAAAACATAGGTATCTGTCCCATTGGTAAAGGTGAATATCGGATACCTATCACCGCTTGGGCCACCACGGGTGATAATCAGCTCATAGCTCGTGTCATCGATATTCTCCTCATGATCGATATTGTAGTTATCCGACTGGGTGGTGAAATTGCCAGTAGGGACAGCCTTAGTTACATCAAAGGTGTTGGGACTTGTGCCATCATCATGTGTTCTGCCTGTCCAATAAAGTCCAGCATACAAGATGTCCGAACACGCTGCCTGAGCACCGTTCTCTGTCGAGAACTGCAATGTGGCCGAAGATGAATTGAACGTAGTATTGTCAGCGTCAACATCAACATATTGCATGTTGTTGTTACTGTTGTTGGTGCTGTTGCCGTAGCTAACCAATGTCAGATTAGTGTTGCCGATCAAGGCAAAGTCACCTCTGATCTTATAGTTGGTGGGATTCGTCCGCTGCGTGAAGGGCACCAACACCTGACCAAACGATGGAAACACAAAGCTCAACGGCAGCAAAAGCAGAAGCAACTGCCATGCAGCTTGCCTAAGAGCCTTTGTACGTTGAGCGTAAAGTGTCTTCATCCCTTATTAATGTGACCGGGTGCTGTGGGCCTGATCCGCTAAAATTTCAAACCTTAAAGAACATCCCATTTAAAAAAACCTAATCTGCCGAAGTTCCTCTGCCAGTTGCCTGACGCAAGGTTTTTACGGCAGAGTTACAAACAGGTTCCAGTTGATAGCAAATTAAGTTTCAGATAAATAATCGGCTGTTCATAACAGGTTCAAAAAAAGCGTGTCAAATGAACGGATTATATACAATCGGTTTCATTCGAGGATTTACCAAAGTAAATCGGGGCAGAAAGCGGTGCATGAATGCCTTGGCAAAGGCCATATCAGTCCTTCGCCAGTGGCTTATGAAAGAAGAAGCCCCGCGCACCTTGTGGAGGTGGCGGGGCTTCTTAGTGGAACGCTATCACCCCACCTTCACCTTCCATTTGCCTGTGGCAATGGAGTCGAGGTTCTGGATGATGACATAGTAGTTTTCGAGCACAGGCAGGTCGGTGAAATGACCGCTGTTGCCTGCCGCGATGGTGACGCGGTAGGTGGGATGCAGGATTCCGGGCTGGTCGCTGACGCTGAATACCAGGTCCTCGTTGCCATTGTTGTAGAGCGTTACGCTGCTGCTCTTGGTGACGACCCCTTGGTTGACGGCCGTGATCGTGGCCCCTGGGGCGATGAGCCCGTTGACGCTGACCGCCTTGTCGGTAAGTGGCAGATAGCTCGGGTTGTAATAGCTGCTGTAGTTGTCCGGGTTCTCGATGTTGTTCAGCGCTATGGTGAGCATGTTGGTGGTCAGTTGCAGCGTCAATAGCTTGCGGTCAGCGCGCCTTCCTATCTGTAAGGTCTCCACCTCGGCAAACACGGTGGTCTGTGCAGCGCGGGCAGCGGTGAAGGCGTTTATCCTTGCCGTAAGCACTCCTGTCTCTGCCGGTGTCAGATGGGCGGTGGCCGCATTCTGAAAGCGTTGGATGAGCATGGGCAGTTGAGGCAGTGTGGCATGATGATACTCCGTCATGCCCTGCGGGTAGAATTCCTGATAGACGGCAGGTGTAGCGCTGAATCTG
>JBFYQB010000082.1:0-14292 GCA_041302955.1 Flavobacteriales bacterium | reverse complement strand
ATTCGATGATGGTGGTGTTCGATAGCCCAGTGCTGACTGAGGACGCGGAGATCACTGGACATCCTGAAGTGACCGTGAATGTGAGCTCGAATACTGGTCACGGCCATCTGTTCGTCTATCTGGAAGAAGTGCTTCCCGATGGCACCAGCCGCTACATCACCGAAGGCCAGCTGGACATCACCCACCTCAAGGTTTGCGTGAAGGGTGACTACGAATGCCGTTTCCCACAGCAGTCCTTCAAATTGGAAGACAGGCTTCAACTACAACCCGGAGAGTTCCATCAGGCATTGGTGAACATGATACCGACCAGCTACCTCGTTAAAAAAGGCAACCGCATTCGCATCGCCATCGGGGTGGCCGATGTGGACCACTTCGACCTTCCAGCAGAAAATACCCGCCCAACAGAAATGAAGATCATTGTTGGCGGAGAAAATGGCAGTTTTGCGAAACTTCCGATCAAACAGGAACCAGCATTGAATTGAACATGAAACAATTGATAACGGATTTCACGAAACAGATCGCTCAGGCCATCACCATCGGAAGTTCATTTAATGCCACAGAAACCGAGAGGGGTTTTACAAATGTGGTCATCTCAGGAATGGGTGGTTCAGGCATTGGAGGCACCATTGCAGCAGAAGTGGTTGCCAGCGAGGCGGTTATTCCGATCGTCACCAACAACGGATACGCCATCCCGGCTTTTGTGGACGAGCATACGTTGTTCATCTCCTGTTCTTATTCTGGAAATACCGAAGAGACCATCGCAGCCACCGAACTTGCCTCCAAGGCAGGAGCGAAGATCGTGGTCATCGTTAGTGGGGGAAAACTGCTCTTGATGGCTGAACAGAATGACTGGGACCATATCATTATTCCCGGTGGGCAGCCCCCAAGGGCAAGTTTTGGGTTTTCATTTCCGCAGGTGCTTTTTGTGTTGAGTGCTTTCGGAGTTATCACCGATGAGTTCGTTGATCAGTTGAATTCATCCATAACCCTGCTCGATGCGGAAGAGGAAGAAATTCAGAAAGAAGCCCGCGAAGTGACGGAGGAAGTATTCGGGAAAATACCCGTCATCTATGCCGCCAATGGCTTTGGTGGCGTGGCAACACGTTTTCGCCAACAGGTGAACGAGAATGCCAAGATGCTCTGCTGGCACAATGTGATTCCCGAAATGAACCACAATGAATTGGTGGGATGGAGAACTAAGAATGATGATCTGGCCGTGATGATGTTCAGAAACTCGACCGACAATCCGCGGGTGCAGGCCCGCATGGACATCAACGGTGTGACCATGGGCCTATACACCGAAACCATCATCGAAATATGGTCTAAAGGCACTTCCAATTTGGAGCGCGCCATCTACCTCATTCACCTTGGAGACTGGATCTCATATTTCCTTGGAGAAAAGAAAGGCGTGGACATCATGGAGGTGAAGGTGATTGATCACCTCAAAGATGAACTTGCCAAGTTACCCGCTTGACCATTCATCAAGGCATAGTTGATGGAGCCTTGACCCGATCATCCCACCCGGTTCATTTTGAGGACAAGGGCCTTGTGGCCTACAAGGAATGTTGGGACTATCAGCTCGCACTATTTCAAGACATGGTGGAGCGGAAGAAATGGAACAGCAACAATCCTGAGCTGACCAAGCCCACCGAAAGCCGACTCATATTCTGTTCTCATCCCCACGTATACACCCTCGGCAAGAGTGGAAAGGAGGAGAATCTGCTGCTACAGAAATCGGAACTGAAACTTCACGGGGCAGAGTTCTACCACATCAATCGCGGTGGCGACATCACCTACCACGGGCCTGGTCAGCTAGTGGGCTATCCCATCTTCGACCTCGATTTCTTCTTCCACGATATCCATCTGTTCATTGATAAGCTGGAAGATGCCATCATTGCGACCCTCAAGCATTATGGCATTGAGGCAGGACGTGGGCCAAAAGGCTACACGGGCGTTTGGGTGGATTGGGAACATCCCGAAAAGGCACGGAAGATCTGCGCCTTTGGTATGCACACCAGCCGCTGGGTGACAATGCATGGCTTTGCCCTCAATGTGAACACCGACCTATCGTATTACAAACACATCATTCCCTGCGGAATTGACGACCGCGATGTGACCTCCATGCAGCGCGAGCTGGGAAAGAATGTAGATGAGGCCGAGGTGAAAAAAATCCTCAAAGGGCATATCGCTTCCACACTGGATATTGCGTTCACTCCTATTTGAATCATTACAAAAGAACTTGTATGTCAGAAGAATTGAATTCCATTGAAGAATTCCGCTCATCTCCTAAGCTGCGCGAAAGTCTCATTCAGCATGGAACACTGAAACGTTATGTCAAGGGTGCTGCCATCATGAATGAGAACTCCCTGATACGCTCGATACCTATAGTGATGAGCGGGGCTTTGCGCGTTACCCGCACAGAGGAGGACGGCAGAGAGATAACACTTTATTACCTCAAAGCGGGCGAAAGCTGTGTGATGTCATTCCTTGGCGGCATGCACAACGATACCAGCAAGGTCAAAGTAGAAGTGGAGGACGATGCGGAAATACTCTTCCTACCGATGGACAAAGTGCATCTTTTCATCAAGGAATTTCCACAATGGCTCGACTATATCTTCAAGCTATATCACCGCAGATTTGAAGAGCTACTCGATGTGGTGAATGCCATAGCCTTCAAAAAGGTGGATGAACGTATGCTTTCACTGTTGCAGAAGAAAGTTGACCTATCGGGCAGCCGCACGCTGAATGTGACCCACGAGCAGTTGGCCAATGAGCTTGGAACCGTTCGCGTAGTGGTATCCCGTCTTTTGAAACAGTTGGAGGATAACGGCACAGTAGAGCTGGGAAGAAACAAAATCACCCTTGTGTGACTAAAGTAGCTGTGGCTCGATGATCCATAGGGGACTTTTGCATCCGAAAAATCCCCACACATGGAAATCATCGGTTATATAGCTTCCATTGCCATTGGCATATCCCTTGGCCTAATAGGTGGTGGAGGCAGTATTCTTACAGTTCCTGTTCTTGTTTATCTATTTGGTCTTGATGCTGTGATGGCAACGGGTTACTCGCTCTTCATTGTTGGGCTTACCAGTGCGGTCGGGTCTGTGGATTATTATCGCAAAGGGCTTATAAACGTAAAGACGGCCGTGATATTCGGCATTCCGTCCATCATTGCGGTATTTATGACCCGAGCATATCTGGTTCCGGCCATTCCCAACGATATCATAACCCTTGGAAGCCTTGTCATTACTAAAAGTATCATGCTGATGCTGCTATTCGCCTTATTGATGGTTGCGGCATCCTATAGCATGATTCGTAAGGACAAGAAAATCCCGGACGGATCGATAGAAGATCAACAGTTCAATTATCCGCTAATCCTCCTAGAAGGCGCGGTAGTTGGCGTACTTACGGGCTTGGTGGGTGCAGGTGGTGGTTTTCTGATCATTCCTGCTTTGGTAGTGCTGAGCAAGTTGCCAATGAAAATGGCCGTGGGCACCTCGCTGGCCATTATTGCCGCCAAATCGCTGATAGGTTTCTTTGGAGAATCGGGCGAGGCTATTATAGACTGGGAATTCCTGCTCACATTGTCTGCATTCGCAATAGCAGGGATATTTGTCGGAACCGCCCTCTCCAAACGTATAGATGGCGCCAAGCTGAAGCCCGCCTTTGGATGGTTCGTTCTGCTGATGGGCATTTACATCATCTTTAAAGAAACACTCGTCAAGTAGTCACATAAAGAAATTGCGACTCTGTAACATAAGTAGCTGTGTGCCAAAATGCAACCCAGCACCTTTGTATCATCAAATTGAAATCCACAAAACACCAACAATCAAAATCAAGAGAATCATGAAAGTAGAACAGATCTATACTGGATGTTTGGCACAAGGTGCCTATTTCATCACAAGCAAAGGCGAAGCGGTCATCATCGATCCATTGCGCGAAATTCAGCCTTATCTCGACCGCCTGAAAGCAGATGGCGTGAAGTTGAAGTACATCTTCGAGACGCACTTCCATGCCGACTTCGTTTCTGGTCACATCGATCTGAGCAAGGCCACTGGTGCTTCAATTGTTTATGGACCAACAGCCAAGCCAGGATTTGACGCCATAGTGGCCGAGGACGAACAGATCTTTGAGGTAGGTGATCTGAAATTCAAGGTGCTGCACACTCCCGGACACACCATGGAAAGCACAACCTTTCTGATGGTGGATGAGCAGGGGAAGGACAGCGCCATATTCAGTGGAGACACGCTGTTTCTCGGTGATGTCGGTCGTCCAGACCTTGCGCAAAAAGCTGCCAGTATGACCCAAGAAGAACTGGCCGGACTGCTTTACGATAGCCTGATGAACAAGATCATGCCCTTGGCAGACGACATCACGGTTTATCCCGCTCATGGTGCAGGAAGTGCATGTGGCAAGAACATGATGAAAGAAACGGTGGACACACTCGGCAACCAGAAGAAGGTGAATTACGCGCTGAATCAGCCTACCAAAGAAGCATTCATCGAAGCGGTGACCGATGGTCTGCTGCCTCCGCCTGCTTACTTCGGTGCCAATGTGGCCATGAACAAACAGGGCTATGAGAATGTGGAGTCGGTTATCAACAAGGGTATGACCGCGTTAGCGCCTGACCAGTTTGAGACCGTTGCCGAAAGCACGGGAGCATTGATCCTTGATACCCGCAATGCAGCAGTGTTTCACAAGGGATTCATTCCACAATCGGTGAATATTGGAATTGATGGTGATTTTGCCCCATGGGTAGGTGCTTTGGTGGCCGATGTGAAACAGCCCCTGCTTCTGGTAACAGACCTTGGCCGCGAAGAAGAGACCATCACCCGCCTTACCCGCGTTGGGTTCGACAATGTGATGGGACATCTGGCCGGTGGGTTTGAAGCATGGACTGCATCAGGTAAAGACGTGGACACCGTGAACCGCATCACGCCTAAAGAATTTGAACAACGGTTCAAACAGGGTGAAACAATGGTGGTTGACGTGCGCAAAGAGAGCGAATATGAAGCCGAGCACGTAGAAGATGCCTACAGCAAACCATTGGCCTACCTCAACAACTGGGTGCGCGATATCAATCCCGAAGAACATTTCTTTCTGCATTGTGCAGGTGGCTATCGCAGCATGATAGCAGCAAGCATACTTCAGGCACGCGGCTACAGAAATTTCACTGAGGTGGAAGGCGGATTCAAGGCCATTGCCGATACCGCAGTACCCAGGACAGACTATGTCTGCCAGAGCAAGGTGATGAAAAAATAATGCGGTCATGGGCGGACGGTATCAACATGCCGTTCGTCCGCAACCGATTCAACAATAACCAAATTCAAAAACTAAACGTCATGGGATTTTTTGGAAATGTATTCGGAGGTGCGGGCATCGACCCGAAATTGGAAAAACTGGTGAATGGCGGGGCATTTCTCGTAGATGTACGCTCACCGGGCGAATTTGCTTCAGGCAGCGCAAAAGGAGCTGTCAACATTCCTTTGGACATGTTGGCACAACAACTGAACAAGTTCAAAGGCAAGGAGAACATTGTGGTCTTCTGCCGCAGCGGTAACCGTTCGGGTCAGGCGCAAAGAATCTTGGAACAGAACGGATTCAAGAACGTGACCAACGGAGGCACCGTCAATGATGTGGCGGCCTGCATCAAATGATGATCCAGAGAAATAGAATGGAACGCCATCATAGCCCTTCGCTGTCAATTGTCATTGCTTCGCTGCTCATTTCCATGTTCTCCATGAGTTCGTGTTCAGCTCAGCAGGGCAAGACGGGGGCAACGGACTATTCCAAAGCATTTCTTGTAGATGTGAGGACGCCTGGCGAGTTCGCTGAAGGCAGTGTGCCGGGAGCTGTCAACATCCCACTGAATGAAGTGGAAGCGCGCGTCAAGGAGTTTCAAGGAAAGGGTCAGGTGGTGGTATTCTGCCGTAGCGGTTCGCGCAGTGGGCAGGCCAAATCCATTCTCGATGCCAATGGCGTTGCCAACGTTGTGAACGGAGGCACTTGGCAACAGGTGAAAAATCAGATAAAAGCAAAATGATAGCAGCCCTAAACCGCCAATGGTCCACGCTGATGGCCAGCACCACCGCCAAAGCACTTGGCTATGCGCTGGCAGCGGCAGTAGGCGCTTTGATCGGATACATCTACTGGCAGCAGGTAGGTTGTTCCAGCGGTTCGTGCGCTATTACTTCCAGCCCAGTGAACAGCTCGGTTTATGGAGCAATGATGGGACTATTGGCCTTCAACATTCTTACTCCTCAACAAAACAAGACCCCCAATGGAAAGGCTTAAAGTGTTAATTCCTACCGATTTCAGTGTACAGGCCGAATTCGCCTATCTCATGGTGCAGAATCTGGGGGGGAAACTTCCCGTGCATATTCACTTTCTGCACGTGCTCAATGTTCCCGACACGGTGACGATGGACAATAATGGCACCATTCAGACCTGCGGAGAGATCGATGTGCGCTATGTGGAAAAGCAACGCGACATAGCCTTGCGTAATCTCGAAAATCTTAAGACGCAATACGGTTCCGATATAGAAACGCACCTTGCGTTGGGCAAGACCATCGATACCGTGATCGGGGTGGCCGCTTCGCATGGCTTCGATCTTATCGTGATGGGAACCAAAGGAGCGAGCGGAATACGTGAAGTTGTTTCGGGTACAGACACTCAGATGATTGTGCGCAGGTCTCAGATCCCTGTGTTATCACTGATGTGCGACCGCTCGGACCTGAAGATCCAGAATCTGCTTCTGGTGCATGATTTTGCGGAGAATGGGCGGCAAGACATGAAATTACTCCACGGTATTTCCACTGCCTTCGGTGCCAATGTGCATCTGTTGCAGGTAGCAGGCGCGAAAGACAACGAGGCAAGCATCCGCAATAACATGGAGCTCTTTGCCAAGAACAACAGCCTGACCAACTATGAGACGCATGTGTTGCACGACCGCGATGTAGAGAGCGGTGTCATCCACTTCAATCAGATGCACAACATCGACATCGTGTGCATGGGCACACATGGCAAAGGCGGTTGGTTTCACAGTAGCACTACCGAAAAGCTGGTGAAGCATCTGTTCAAACCTATCATCTCTTTTCATCTGAAAGAGAAGTAACCCTATAAAAATCCCCAAGATCATGATTGAACTACTCAGCCAGCCTTGGAGCTGGTGGTTTTCTGGCATTGTCATAGCAGTAGTGATGTTCACGCTGCTGTATTTTGGTAAATCGTTTGGATTCTCCTCCAATCTGCGCACCATCTGTGCGGCAGCAGGTGCAGGCAAAGTGGTAGGGTTCTTCAACTTCAACTGGAGAACTCAAGTTTGGAATCTGGTCTTTCTGGTCGGTGCTATCATTGGTGGTTTCATTGCTTCCCATTTCCTGTCGGATGGCGGGCCTATTGTGGTGGCCGAATCAACGATGAGCGATCTGGCCGACCTTGGTTTCGGTACTCCTGATTCTATCCAACCCACTGAGCTTTTTGGTCTGGAAGCCATGAGCTCGTTCAAGGGTTTTTTGATTCTTGCGGTGGGCGGACTGCTGGTGGGTTTTGGATCACGCTATGCCGGGGGATGCACGTCAGGCCATGCGATAAGCGGCATCTCAGACCTTCAGATTCCAAGCCTTATAGCGGTTGTAGGCTTCTTCATAGGCGGGCTGGCAATGACTTTCCTGATATTCCCTTTCATCTTCTGAGCAAACAAGAAAAATGAAACTGATAAAATTTCTTTTGGCCGGCATCCTCTTCGGTATCGTGATGGCCAAGTCTGAGGCGCTGTCCTGGTACAGGATTCAGGAGATGTTCCGTTTTCAGTCGTTTCACATGTATGGTATCATAGGTACAGCAGTAATGCTCGGTGCTGTTGGTGTTCAGCTGATAAAACGGATGGGGGTAAAGGATTTTGAGGGCAACCCGATACTCTTTCATCCCAAGGACCGGTCTGTGGCCCGCTACATCATAGGTGGAACAATTTTCGGCATGGGATGGGCACTTAGTGGAGCCTGTCCAGGGCCGATGGTGGTGAACATAGGTTATGGGTATCTGTCCATGGGCATCGTATTCCTATTTGCCATTGTGGGCACATTCCTATACGGGATGGTGAAGGACAAACTTCCCCATTGACTCTGGAACTGAATCCGCAATACCATGGAACAGATGACCAACGAAACCATCATCCGCCACTATGACAACATCCTCAAGCATCTTGTCATAGCTATTGTGGCTGTGCTCATCTTCCCCTTCGTCATCTTGGCGATTCTCAATTTCCCTCGGTCGGATGAGCGTAGCGAAGCGCATACTCTTGTGGCCAGTTCGAAACAGGAAGATACTTCACCGGCATTCTGGGCGCCTGCATCCATTACAGAAATAACCGATGTGCAGCTCCGCGAACGCGTGGAATACGGCAAGGAACTCATTGCCAATACGTCCAAATATCTGGGGCCAAAAGGCTCGGTGTATCAGATAAGCAATGGGCTCAATTGCCAGAATTGCCATTTGGATGCAGGTACCCGCACGTTTGGCAACAACTATGGGGCGGTAGCCTCCACCTATCCCAAATTCAGAGCAAGAAGTGGAAAAGAGGAAGATGTGAGCAAACGTGTGAACGATTGCTTTGAACGGAGCCTGAATGGAGAACCGCTGGACACCAACAGCAACGAAATGCTTGCCATCAAGGCCTACATCATGCACATTGGCAGCAATGTGGAAAAAGGGTCTGATGCAATGGGTTCGGGCCTAAAGGATATGCCGTTCCTAGATAGAGCGGTGGATCCCAACAAGGGCAAGACCGTCTATGAGGCCAAATGCCAAAGTTGCCATCAAGCAGACGGACAGGGCACGTTGCTTGCCGATGGCACGGCCTATTCATTTCCTCCCCTGTGGGGACAGCATAGCTATAATGATGGGGCAGGTCTATTCCGCATCACCACCTTTGCGCGCTATGTCAAATACAATATGCCGCTTGGTGCCACACACAACAGCCCGATGCTGACTGATGAGGAAGCTTGGGATGTGGCCGCATTTGTCAACTCCATGCCGCGGCCGCACATGAACATTTCCAACGATTGGCCAGACATTTCCAAAAAGCCGATCGATCATCCTTTTGGGCCATTTGCTGATGGATTCAGCGAAGAACAGCACAAATTCGGGCCTTTTGGACCTATCGCAGCCATGCGTAAGAAGTAAGAACTGAACACATAACTAATAGATCAATAATCATGAAACACATTGCAGGCATCATCATTACGGTCCTGATGGCCATAGGGTCATCAGGTTTTGCGCAAGAAAGCACCAAAGAACCACTCAAGATCGTTTTTCAACTCTCTACCAGCGACACCATTGCCCACAAAGCATTGATGAAGCAACTGGGAAACATCACCAGCGTGCGGCCCGATACCAAGATCGAGGTGGTCTGCCATGGCCCAGGGCTTCATCTGCTGCAAAAAGAAAAGACCATTGTAGGCGAAAAAGTAGCAGTATTTGCAGCAAAAGGCGTCACATTCAGTGCCTGTGAGTTCAGCCTCAAGGAGCGCAATGTGGCTAAGGAAAGCATCATTCCTGCTGCCGGATTCGTTGAGGCAGGCATCATCCATATCGTCACACGGCAAGCAGAGGGCTGGTTCTACATCAAATCTGGATTTTGAATCCCCTTAAAACCCCACAGTATATGAAGCGCTCACTAATGCTTGCATTGCCCTTGCTGCTTATTGCAGTTTTGACGCAGGCGCAGCATCAGGATGTTGCAGACAGACCGAAGATGTGGAAAGGCTCAACGCTGGACACCACTTCGGGCAAGAAGCAACTGCTGAGCATTTTCAAGAACGGGACCTTCAATGGGCATTTCCGCTACTATCTGAGCCACACCAACAACGAGGGTGCACTGACCGACTATTATGCCAACGCTATTGGTGGCGGACTAAGATTGGAGACCGGCAAGTTCTATGGTTTCCAGTTTGCCGTCAGCGGATTTTACCTTTTGAATATCGGTTCTTCCGACCTTACAAAAAATGATAGCCTGACCGGACAGCCCAACCGATACGAAATCGGCCTGTTCGACATTCAGAACCCCGGCAATCAAAAGGATATGGCCCGACTGGAGGAGCTGTATCTGAAGTACACGTTCCGAAAGTCGCACATCATTGTAGGCCGGCAATTGCTGAACACGCCTTTCATCAACCTGCAGGATGGGAGGATGCGCCCCACCGCGGTAGAAGGCGTTTATTTTGAGGTGAAAGAGTGGAAGCGTATCGGATTTGAGGGTGGGTTTCTATGGTCGATTTCGCCAAGGAGCACTACGGAGTGGTTCGGTATCGGGGAATCTTTCGGCATTTATCCGCTTGGGGTGGATGTGAATGGAACGAAGAGCAACTACATCAATAATGTGCAGAGCAAAGGCGTTGCGCAATTAGGTATCAATGCCCGACCCACCGATTGGTTGAAACTGCAATTATGGGATGTTTGGATAGAGAATGTGCTGAACACTGGATTTATTCAGGCCGATATGAATTTCAAGGTGGGCCAAAAAAACGATGCGATCATTGCTGGAATCCAGTTCACGCGGCAGGATGCTCTGGTGAACGGGGGTAATGACGATATCACCCGAACCTACACGCAGAACGGGGCCGAGGCAATGACCGTTGGTGGTAGAATAGGATGGGCCAACAAAACCTGGGAGGTGACCGGAGCCTACAACCGCATCACAGACCACGGCCGCTACCTGTTTCCCAGAGAATGGGGCCGCGATCCGTTCTACACCTTCATGCCACGCGAGCGGAACGAAGGCTTTGGTGATGTACATGCTGTAATGGGGAAGATCCAAGGCAAGTTTCCTAAGGCAAGGCTCAACGCCTATGTGGCCGCAGGGCATTTCTGGCTGCCCGATGCGAAGAACTTCACCCTCAATAAATACGGCATGCCTTCCTATGCACAGGTCAACTTCGATCTGCGCTACAACTTCAGTGGATTTCTAAAGGGGCTCGACCTTCATCTTCTGCTTGCAGGAAAAATTCAAACAGGGGATGACCACGACAACCTAAAGTTCGTGTTCAATAAAGTGAACATGTTTCATGGCAATCTGGTGGTGAATTATCACTTCTGATTCGCCTAAACTGCTGCTCTGTTGCGGTAGCGCTTCGCAAATCGGTTCAGGTCCGCTTCGGGTTCAATGGCTCCGTTCGTATAGATGTGTTTCACCAATTGCTTGGCGAAATAGGGCGCCAGCATTACTCCCTTAGAGCCCATTCCGTTGAATAGGAAAAGGCGTTCATATTCCGGATGGCGTCCTAGTAGTGGTCTGCGGTCAGCCACATTGGGGCGAATAGCGGCCTGTTGGTCCACCACTTCCATGGCAATGTCCATCGCTTTCAGCACGCGGGTCGCCAGCTCTTGGCGCGCCTCTTCTGTTGGCACTTCGTCCAAGTCGTTCCATTCGTAGGTGGCACCTAAGCGAAAGGTGTGCATTGCCCGCGAGGGGAAAAGATAGAACTGCTGGTTATAGACATGGTCGGGCGTCAGCGCATCGTTCACCTTCACGGTCAGCATCTGCCCTTTGGTTGGGCGCATGGGCAACCAATTGAAGTACGGATTGTCCGAAATGTGGCGTCCTTCGCAGAAAATGACGCGCTCGGCCGTCAGCGATCCATAGTGTACGGCCGCTCCGTCCATGGCGAACTTCTCAAAGTCCAGTTTCTCCACCATCAATCTGTCTGCTTTGCGGAGGTGCTCCCGATAGGCACCAATGACCTCATCTGTATGCAGAAACCCAGAGTGCCGGATGAGCACATGCCCGATAACACTGGGTGAAAACGGCCCTTTGGGTGCCGATCGGATGACGGCATCCACAAAGGGCTGCACCGCACCCTGATCTATTGCGGCCTGCCATTCATCCAGTTCAGATACCGAACTGATGGGTTTCAGAATAGGGAAATCATGCACCAGAAACTGCTTTCCGAGCCTGGTTTCCATCTCCCGATAGGCATCCACAAGCGCTGGAAAGAGCGTGTCGGCCTTCCAAGTCTTCATCTTGCGCTTGATGACGATGGGGTTGTAGATGCCGCCCGCAATGATCGATGACGACTGCATAGGGCACGGGTCAATCACCACGAACGACCGCCCCTGCTTTTCCAATTGATGGCAGAGATTGATACCGGCTAGGCCCAGGCCGACTATCAGATTCTCCGTGTGCATCTTTATTAACTACGGATACAACTCCAGCGCGCGCTTGGCGGCATCCAGAGCATTCACCACTCCACCAGTTGCACTGATCTTGCCCAGTGTAGTGAGTTTGGTGCCTGCGTAACTGGCATCCGGAAGCAGCACCTTCTGTTTCGGATAGGTGCGAGCAGTGCTCAGCAGCAGCTCCTTCAGCTGGGCTCCGGTCAATTGCGGAAAGTAGGACTTGAGCAAAGCAGCAACTCCGGTCACCACCGGGGCGGCCATACTGGTGCCATCTTCAAACTCATAAATGCTGCCCGGCTTGGTGCTCCAAATGCGCACACCGGGCGCGAAAACGTCCACTTTCTTCTTGCCATAGTTGGAGAATACGCCAACCAATTTCTCATCGCCACTATGGGCAGATGCGCCAACGGTGATCCACGTGGAGCACGGAGCCTTCTGAAAACCATAGTTAGGATGCGGGAAATTTGCTGCTTTGTCAATGTTCTCAGAATCGTTGCCTGCAGCGTGTATCATCAGCACACCTTTCTGTTCTGCATAGCGGATGGCCTCGTGTACAGCTCCTACTTGTGGTGAATATCCCTTGCCAAAGCTCATGTTGATGATCTGAGCTCCGTTGTCAGCCGCATAACGGATAGCGTTGGCGATGTCCTTGTCAAACTCGTCACCATTGGGCACAGCGCGCAACACCATCAGTTCCACATTGGGAGCTATGCCGTCCATGCCTTTGCCATTGCCGCGCACAGCGCCCACAATGCCCGATACGTGGGTGCCATGGTCGGCCTGCGATGCCCACACTTGCTCGTTGCCATATAGACGCTCGGCCGTGTTGGCATAGTCGTCACCTATTTGGGCACGGTCGTCAAACTGTGGGTTGTAGTGATACTTGAGCTTATGGTCGAGGTACTCATAGTATTTCATCAGGCCGGCCTTGTCGAAGGCTGGGTCCTGCATCACACCAGCAAGCACGGTCTTGAACAGTTTATCGCTGTCACTTGCCTCCCATGCTGCAACCTTCTCCAAGGTATAATCTGCGCCCAATGCCACAGTGGCAGCACTATCGGCCTTCTTATAGATGATCACGAACGCCTCCAACTGTGCAAATTGGCTTTTCGATTCCTCGATCTCTGCGTTGATCTTGTCTCGCACTTCAACAAACAGGGCATAATCGGCCTTGTCTGCCTTTGCCACTGCCTTGGCATCCTTCACATCAGCAAAACGAGGTGCCAGTTTGCGGTAGATGCGCGTCATCTCCAAATTGGCATGTTCCAGGTTCACACCTTTTCCATTACCCATGAAATTCCATCCATAGATATCGTCCACATAGCCGTTGCCGTCATCGTCCTTGCCGTTGTCGGCCACCTCTTTGGCGTTTATCCAGATGTTGGCCTTCAGGTCCTCATGCTCCACATCCACCCCCGAATCGATGATGGCCACGCGCACTTTGGTTGATTTTCTTCCCTTCAAGAGTTCCAATGCCTTCTCAGAACTGACGCCATAAAAGCCTTCAGATGCATCTTTGGTATGCCACTGTTTGAGTTCGTCCTGAGCAAATACACTTCCTTGAAACGCAACGAGGATGAGCGCTGCGATGAATGTGCGTAAACGTGGAATGATAGTCATGTAACGTTGTTTTAGAGCGTGCGAAAGTACCCAGATGGTTTGGGGCAAAAGGCCGGAATTGGCGTATTTATTCAGAAAAAACCATAAACAACACTGGATCAGACCCGTTCGATGATGGTAGCGATGCCCATTCCACCACCAACGCAGAGGGTGATGAGGCCTGTCTGCTTGTCTTGGCGTTCCAATTCGTCCAGCAGCGTTCCGAGCAGCATGGCCCCTGTGGCGCCCAGCGGATGGCCCATGGCGATAGCACCACCGTTCACGTTCACTTTAGACGGGTCGGCACCAATGTCGTCCATAAAGCGCAGCACTACCGATGCGAACGCCTCATTCACCTCCATCAGATCGATGTCGCTGATGTTCATCCCCGCTTTTTTCAGCGCTTTGCGCGATACTGGTGCAGGGCCCAGCAGCATGATGGTGGGCTCTGTGCCTGTCAATGCCATAGCGCGGATGCGAGCACGGGGTTTCAGCCCCATGCGCTGTCCTATCTCTTTA
>JBFYQB010000081.1:0-6276 GCA_041302955.1 Flavobacteriales bacterium | reverse complement strand
GGCATTGCTGGCGTGTTGCTGCTTTTTGGCATCATCGGAATAAGTATTATCCGCACCACTGGTAATATGGTCGATGACCTACCGGCAAACGACCCTGTGCTTGCCGATCTGCGTTTTTTCGAGGAGCATTTTGATGGTGTGATGCCCTTTGAAGTGCGGATCGATACCAAGAAGCCGGAGAAGGCAGTTTCGGCAGCCACCATGAGGCGCATCGAACAACTTCAGGACACGTTGAGCACCTATCCTGAATTTGGAAGGGCCATCAGCATGGTGGAGGTGGTGAAGAGCATCAAACAGGCATATTATGGCGGCATGGAATCCAAGTATGCATTGCCCACCACCAGTGAGCGGAATTTTATTCTGTCTTATGGAGAAGGGGAGAAAACGGGCACGGGTCTGCTGCATTCCTTCTTGGACAGCGCCAGACAGACAACCCGCTTAAGCGTGCAGATGAAAGACGTGGGCACAGAAGAGATGGCGCGTCTGCTCAGTGAAATACGCCCCAAAGTGGACAGCATCTTCAACCCTGAAGACTTTGATGTGCTCATAACGGGCACTTCGGTCATTTTTCTGAAGGGAACAGAATATCTGGTCAACAATCTGTTCACCAGTCTGGCGTTTGCGGTACTTCTCATTGCACTCATGATGGCCTGGATGTTCCGTTCGTGGCGGATGGTGGTTGTTTCGTTAATCCCCAACATTCTGCCGCTCATCATTACAGCCGCATTGATGGGCTATCTCGGTATCGCCATAAAACCCTCAACTATTCTTGTTTTCAGCATCGCTTTCGGCATTTCGGTAGATGATACGATTCACTTTCTGGCCAAGTATCGGCAAGAGCTGGACCGCACCGGTTGGCGCATCCAACAGGCGGTGGTGTCGGCCTTGCGTGAGGTGGGAATCAGCATGATATATACCAGTGTGGTGCTTTTCTTTGGGTTTTCCATCTTCATGGCAAGCACGTTCGGAGGCACGAAAGCACTGGGACTTTTGGTCAGCGTTACCTTGTTCGTGGCAATGTTTTCCAACCTGTTCATCCTTCCCGCGCTGCTGCTTACTTTCGAACGCGCATTGACCACAGAATCCTTTAAGGATGCGGCATTGGACGAATCTGCGGGCATTGAGCAATTGAAGACCGACAAATTGAACGCATGAAAGGAATAATACTCGCAGGAGGTTCTGGGACACGTTTGCATCCGCTCACATTGGCAGTGAGCAAGCAGTTGATGCCGGTTTACGACAAACCGATGATCTACTACCCGCTCAGCATACTGATGTTGGCGGGAATTCGCGAGATCCTGATCATCAGCACTCCGCATGATCTGCCACATTTTGAGCGGTTGTTGGGTTCGGGCGAACAGATCGGATGCAAATTCACGTATGCCGAACAGGCCGTCCCGAACGGACTTGCTCAGGCCTTCGTCATCGGTGAGAAATTCATTGGCAACGACAAAGTGGCCTTGGTGCTTGGCGACAACATCTTCTATGGTCACGGTATGGAGAAGCTGTTGAAGGAGAACAGTGACCCTGATGGCGGTGTGGTATTCGCCTACCACGTTTCGGATCCCGAGCGCTATGGTGTGGTGGAGTTCGATGCGGATTTCAAGGCATTGTCCATTGAGGAGAAGCCAACGGTGCCGAAATCGAACTATGCGGTACCAGGACTCTATTTCTACGACAACTCTGTGGTGGAAATAGCCAAGAAACTGAAGCCGAGTGCGCGAGGTGAGTATGAGATCACGGACGTGAACAAGCATTATCTGGAGGCAGGCAATCTGAAGGTGGGATTACTTGGCAGAGGCACTGCTTGGCTCGACACAGGCACCTTTGCCTCGCTGATGCAGGCCGGGCAGTTCGTGCAGGTGATAGAGGAGCGCCAAGGGTTGAAGATCGGCTGCATTGAAGAGATAGCCTACCGCAGTGGATTCATAAACAAAGAACAGTTGCGAGCAGTGGCCGAACCACTGAAGAAGAGCGGATATGGGGAGTATCTGTTGAAATTGCTGAAAGGCTAAGGTTGCTGATACTAAGCCGTCACTGGACATAATTCCCATCATCGCTCATGAAAATAGAACTGAACATACAACGCAAGATTCTGGTAACTGGTGGTGCTGGTTTCATAGGCAGCGCAGTAGCTGAAAAGCTGGCCCAGAATCCAGAGAACTATGTGGTGATCGTGGACAATTTCCTCACTGGATCGCCTGTTAAGATCCCTGATTCATCGCTTGGGAACCTGCGCTTCATCAAGTGCGATGTCAACGATTTCAAGGACATCAGCAGTGTGTTCTTTGCCTATACGTTCGATTATGTGTTCCACTATGCGGCTGTTGTGGGCGTTAAGCGCACGCTGAACAACCCGGTGATGGTGTTGCACGACCTGCACGGTCTGGAGAACATCCTGAGCCTGAGCAAGAACACGGGCGTTCGCAGGGTGTACTACAGCAGTTCGTCAGAGGTGTATGGCGAGCCTGTGGAATTTCCGCAGAACGAACAGACCACTCCGCTCAACTCACGTCTGCCGTATGCTATCGTCAAGAATGTGGGCGAGGCTTATCTGCGCAGCTATCAGCGCGAATTTGGGCTTGAGTTCACCATCTTCCGCTTCTTCAACACCTACGGCCCTAAGCAGAGCAAGGAGTTTGTCATTTCGCGGTTCCTCTATCTCGCATTGCAGAATCAGGACATCACCATCTATGGCGATGGGTTGCAGACCCGCACCTTCTGCTTCATTGACGATAATGCGGATGCCTGTCTGGCAGCATTCTACAACGATATGTTTGTGAATGATGTGGTGAACATCGGTGGCGACCGCGAGGTGACCATCCTCGAACTGGCCGATACCATCATCCGTGTTACTGGATCAAGTTCGAAACTGAGGCACATGCCCGCCTTGGAAGAGGGAGACATGACCCGCAGGCTGCCCGATATCAGCAAGATGAAGCAACTGCTGAACCGCGAGCCCAAGACATTGGAGGACGGCCTGCGCATCGTTATCGAAAAAGGACAGTTCATCTCGTTGATCTGAAATGGCTCAAGGTTCCCGATGTGCGGTCAAATAGGAGATAGATAAAGGATGATAGCCCCACTGCTGGAAAAGATAGAAGTTGCGCTGCGCGAAATGCCTATCGCGAGTTCGCCAGTGGAGCTTTACGACCCTGTCCGCTATACACTGGCCCATGGTGGCAAGCGCATGCGCCCTTTGCTGGTGCTGATGGGATGTAAACTGTTCAAAGACGATGTGACCGATGCCATAGGCCCCGCGATGGCCGTAGAGGTGTTTCACAACTTCAGCCTGCTGCATGACGACCTGATGGACAACGCCCCTGTGAGGCGCGGCCATCCATCGGTGCATGTGAAATGGAATCCCAACATCGCCATCCTGTCGGGCGATGCCATGTTCGTGCTTGCCTATCAGGCTTTGGCGCGCACGGATGCCAAGTTTCTTCCCGAGCTGTTATCCGTGTTCAGCAGCACAGCGCTGCACGTGTGCGAGGGCCAGCAGATGGACATGAACTTTGAGCAGCGCAACGATGTGACCCTTGCCGAATATGAGGAGATGATCGCGCTGAAAACGGCTGTGCTTCTGGCCTCTGCGCTCAAGATGGGCGCCATCATAGGAGGTGCCCAAATCACCCAGGCCAGATACCTCTATGATTTCGGGCGGAATGCCGGCATTGCTTTCCAGTTACAGGACGACATCCTCGATGTGTTTGGCGACAGCCACAAGGTGGGCAAGCAGCAAGGGGGCGACATCATCAGCAACAAGAAGACCTATCTGCTGCTGAAAGCCATGGAACTGGCCACGGGCGAAACATTGCGCCAGTTGCAGCATTGGACCTCGGTCGAGGATTTTGATGCAGCAGAGAAAGTGGCGGCCGTGACGGCCATCTATGCCCAGCTCAACATTCGCGAACTGGCCGAGGAGCGCATGACGCATTTCCACACGTTGGCCATGGAGCATCTGAACGCTGTGCAGGGCAATGCGGCATGGAAACAGACCTTGCGCAGCTTCACCGAAAGCCTCATGCAACGCGAGCATTGACCCATGCAAGGCACCTTGCTCGATTCGCTATTTCCTGTTGAGAAGAAAATGGAACTGCCCGTAAGCCCCGCACATCTACAGGCATTTGCCAAGCGTACAGAACTATTGCAGCAGGTGGTGGCGCAGCTGAACAAGGATTTCCAACTGAGCGGTTTCGAGGTCAGATTCTCTGGCGATAGCGACAATGCCTATCAGGAGCTGACTGATCAATTGCTGCCCGTCATCGGCCAGATGCTGGAATACCAGAACGAGCGGTTCTGGACGTTGCTCTACAGTATTGACATCAACGAGAAGCAGGTGCGCGAGGCGCTTTTTGGCGAAGACATGAACAGCCTGCAACTGCTCACCGACCTCATCCTGAAGCGCGAATTGCAGAAAGTGGTGATCAGGAACCACTATGCGGGGAGGTTGTAGATAACACCCAGCGTGACGGGTATTGCCTATTTGCAGAATCACTCCGCATCTGGCAGGGCCCCTTTCAGACCTGCAAGGCAGTGTACCACATTTGGTAGGACACCTTTCAGAACTACAAGGCAGCATACCACGTCTGGTAAGGCCCCTTTCAGAACTGCAAGGCAGCATACCACGTCTGGTAAGGCCCCTTTTAGAACTGCAAGGCAGCATACCACGTCTGGTAGGGTACCTTTCAGACCTACAAGGCAGCATACCACGTCTGGTAGGGTACCTTTCAGACCTGCAAGGCAGCATACCACGTCTGGTAGGGCACCTTGCAGAACTACAAGGCAGTGTACCACATCTGGTAGGGGACCTTTCAGACCTGCAAGGCAGCATACCACGTCTGGTAGGGCACCTTTCAGAACTACAAGGCAGTGTACCACATCTGGTAGGGGACCTTTCAGACCTGCAAGGCAGCATACCACGTCTGGTATGGCAGCTTGCAGGCTGGAAATAAGCCAGTTACACAAAACGGGTGTTTTCTCCTTTTCCGACTTCCAATTACAAGTTGGCCCGATAGCTCCATCGCAGACTGCGTGCCATCCCCTTTATTTTTCCCTGCCATCTATCTGAATGCACAGTACCCCAATAGGTTTTCATAATTCTATCTTTGCCTGACCTATTCGGGGATTCCCGCGGCCTGCCTCTATGGACAACTACTCTTTCCTTTCCAATATGGATGTCTCGTCTGCCGAGCATCTTTATCAGCAATTTCTTCAAGACCCGACATCGGTAAGCGCAGACTGGCAGCAGTTTTTCGCGGGGTTCGAGTTTGCCCGCACCAGCTTCGACCTCGAAAATGGGCAGGCCATTCCGGCCAATTTTCAGAAGGAGTTTGACGTCATCAACCTGATCAATGCCTACCGCAAGGTGGGGCATCTTTTCACCAAGACGAATCCCGTCCGCGAGCGCAGGCAGTATTTGCCAACGTTGGACATTGAGAACTTCAACCTCAGCAAGGCCGACCTCGGCACGGTGTTTCATGCCGGCAGCCTCATTGGCATCGGCCCAGCATCGCTCGACAAGATCGTGGCGCACCTCACAGACACCTACTGCCAGAGCATCGGGGTGGAATACATGTACATCCGTAGGCCTGAGGTGGTCGAGTGGTTCCAGAAGAAGTTGGAGACCAAGCGCAATCAACCCGATTTCTCTATTGACGAGAAAAAGGCCATTCTCGGAAAACTCAATCAGGCCGTGGTGTTCGAGCAGTTCTTGGACAAGAAGTTCCCCGGACAGAAACGTTTCTCCGTAGAAGGTGCCGAGGCGTTGATTCCCGCATTGGACGTGGCCGTGGAGGTCGGTTCCGATCTGGGCATCGAAGAGTTTGTGATGGGCATGGCCCACCGTGGCCGCCTCAATGTGCTGGCCAACATTTTCAACAAGACCTACAAGGACATCTTCACCGAATTTGCCGGCAAGGACTACGAGGATCAGGATCTGGAAGGCGATGTGAAGTACCACATGGGCTTCACCAGCTTTGCCAAATGCGACAATGGCAAGGAGGTGAAAATGAACCTATGCCCCAATCCATCGCACCTCGAAACTGTCGACCCCGTGGCCGAGGGCATTGCCCGCGCCAAGATAGACCGCAAGTACAAGGGCGATAACTCCAAGCTCTGCACCGTGCTCATTCATGGCGATGCGGCCATCGCAGGTCAAGGTGTGGTGTATGAAGTGATCCAGATGGCCAAGTTGGACGGCTATGGCACAGGTGGCACCGTTCATATTGTGGTCAACAATCAGGTGGGTTTCACCACCAACTATACCGATGCCCG
>JBFYQB010000080.1:0-2956 GCA_041302955.1 Flavobacteriales bacterium | reverse complement strand
TGTGTGGGCCATTTTGTGGAAGGCTATATCGTGCTGAAGATACCCGCTGCGCAACGGCATTTCTGGTCGCCCCAATTGAGCGTGTCGTTCGAAAGTTCGGAGGCGGGCACGGTGATCCGCGGGCTCTATGGCCCCGACCCGGGCATCTGGGCGTTCTTCTTCTACGGCCGTGCCTTGGTGGCCATCATTGCGCTGATGGTGTGCATTGCCGGATTCTCGGAGTGGTGGGTGCATGACGACCTCAGCTATCTCGCACTGCTGCCCGTGTGCCTGGCGGTGGCGGCAGGGCTGTGGGCCATTGCCCGTTCAGGCAGGAAACTTGGCGAACCACAGACCCTCGTGCTGCACCATTTCTTTGAGGAGGCCGTTGGGGCCCATGTCGAACTGGAGTGACGCCCCTTTCGGGTTCACTTCATGCCCCGTTCCTTCTTCACCTGCTCGTAGGCCTCGGTGAGCTTCTGGAACTTCTCGTTGGCATTGCGCTGATGCTCTTCGCCCAAGTGGCTCACCTTGTCGGGGTGATACTTGACGGCCATCTTGCGATAGGCCTTCTTCACTTCGTCATCAGAGGCGGTGCGCTCCACTTCGAGAATGGCGTAGGCGCTTTCTTTGGTTGCTGAGACGAACATCGACTTGATGGAATTGAGGTCGGCAGTACTGACTCCCATCTGCACGGCAATACGGGTGATGAGGTTCACCTCGTCCGTATGCACCACACCATCGGCCTTGGCCAATTGGAACATGTAATGCACCAACTGCAAGCGTGCCGGGGCATCCATATAGCTGCGTATCTGCTGCGCCACGGCATCCACCTGGATATCCTTCTGCAATATGTCGCGCAGGGAGATGAGCAGCTCCCCTGCCCTATCCTCTCCGAACTGGAGCACAAAGAACTTCTTGACGAAATCGAGCTCCGAGCGTTTCACTGCGCTGTCGGCCTTCATCACGGCCGCGGTCAGGATAAGGAGCGATGCCTCAAAGTCGGCACGGGTGGTCTGGGGGCGCTGTCTGCGGGGCTGTGATGAATCTTCCTCGTTCCACGAGATGAGGTCGCCACTGGCATTGTCATAGATGGTGCCGAGCGCGAAGCCCAGCAATGCCCCTATCGGCCCGCCAAAGGCCCAACCGAGCGTGCCGCCCAACCATTTTGCGTATTTGGCCATTTAGTGTAGTGAGGCGTAAGGGATAAGGCGTAAGGAGCATTCCTTGTGCCTTATACCTTATGACGTATGACTTTTTCTATTTACCGATGAACTTGCGGGCAATGAGCTCCTTCATGATCTCGTTGGTGCCGGCATAGATGCGTTGCACACGGGCATCGGCCCACGCGCGTGCCACATCATATTCCCAGATGTAGCCATAGCCGCCATGCAGTTGCAGGCACTCATCGGCCACTTCGCATTGCAGCTCGGTGGTGGTGTATTTGATCATGCTGGCCATGGCGGCATCCAGCTTGCCTTCGCAATGCAGTCCTGTGCACTGGTCGAGGAACGAGCGGGCCATCGTGATCTTGGAGGCCAGTTCGGCCAACTTGAAACGGGTGTTCTGAAAATTGCTGATGGCGCGGCCAAAGGCATTGCGCTCGTTGGTGTATTGCAGGGTCTTCCAGAAGATGCCCTCGGCAGCCCCCACGGCTCCGATGCCCACCACCAGACGCTCCTGCGCCAGTTCGTGCATCAGGTATTTGAAGCCTTCGCCCTCTTTGCCTATCAGGTTGCCCTTGGGCACTTTCACATTGTCGAAGAAGAGCTCGCAGGTGTCCTGTGCATGCAGACCCACCTTGTGGAACGGCTGTCCCTTGGTGAATCCTTCCATGCTGGCCTCTATCAGCAGCAGGCTGATGCCCTTGGCGCCCAACGTTGGGTTGGTCTTCACGGCCACCACCGCTATATCACACAGGTAGCCGTTGGTGATGAAGGTCTTGGAGCCGTTCACGAGGTAATGGTCGCCCTTGTCCTCGGCCGTGCACTTCATGCCTTGCAGGTCGCTGCCGGCAGCTGGTTCGCTCATGGCCACCGCGGCAATGGCTTCGCCACTCACCATCTTGGGGCACCACTTGTGCTTCAATTCCTCTGTGCCAAAGTCCAACAGATAAGGCAGCACGATGTCGTTGTGCAACGGATAGCCCACCGCAGGCCCTGCGCAGCCACTACGGCTCAATTCCTCGGTGAAGATGGTGTTGTAGCGGAAATCGGTGATGCCCATGCCACCATACTCCTCGGGCACTTGGATGCACAGAAAGCCGTTCTCGCCCAGTTTCTCCCAGCTTTCGCGGGTCACCATGTGGTTCTTCTCCCACTGCGCATTGTTGGGCACTATCTCTTTCTGGATGTATTCGCGCACCGACTGGCGGAACATTTCGTGCTCTTCGGTGAACAGTGGGCGGGCAATCAGCTCTTGCATGGACGTGTTTTTTCTTAAGGGCTGCGAAAATACAGGAATTCAGGTTGTGGGGGGCGGTCGATGGACGACAGACGATAGATGGCAGACCTATAAGGGTGCGGAATGCGCAAAGCGCATAGGAATTGGGTTCACACAGAGGATAAGGAGGGGATGGATGATAGATCAAACTCAGAAACAGCTCTTGGATAAGCGTTATCTCCTATCGTTTTTTCTTGGCATAACGTTCTGCCCTAACTGCTTCAACTTCCCGTGTTATCTCCTCTAAGCTGGGGACATCGCCTTTTGCCTTGGCACGCAGTTTTTTAAGCATTGACAACAGACCATCGTCCTGAATATTGCGGATGGCAATAAGTTTCAGGTCGGCAAGGTCCTTCAGCAATTTACCTGCCTTGGGGTTGAGAATGTCTATTTGCATAGTGTTCATGAAGCAAATATACTCGAATTGTAGATAAGCTGCTATTTGCGCAGCCTGGCTGAGGATTGCTCTGACAAAAGTGACGGGCAACAGCGCCTACGGACAATGAATCTCACGCAGAACCTGTTCCGCCTCAGC
>JBFYQB010000079.1:0-9523 GCA_041302955.1 Flavobacteriales bacterium | reverse complement strand
GGAAAGAGACGGGAGACCTTTCGGTGTGGAAGGGCATTGCGCAGGATGCTATCGTGATGAACACGGACGACCTGCTTTGTGTAGGGGCGGTTAGCAACATTCTTTTGTCTTCAACCATTGGGAGGAATAAGTTCCTGATACCGGGTGAGGTGATCGAGGCGCTGATCAGCGGTACCGAAGAGACCTTGCAGATGCTACGCGACAATGGTGTGGACATACATTCTACTGGTGGAGAAACGGCCGATGTGGGCGATCTGGTGCGCACCATCATCGTTGACAGCACCGTGACGTGTCGCATGGCACGCAAGGATGTGATCGACAATGCGAACATCAAGGCGGGCAATGTCATCGTTGGCCTGTCATCGCATGGACAGGCTACGTATGAATCATCCTATAATGGTGGGATGGGCAGCAATGGCCTGACCGCAGCACGGCACGATGTGTTCCATCATCTGCTGAAAGCGAAATATCCCGAGAGTTTTGACGGGGCGCTGGCCGATGGACTGGTGTATCAGGGCAAGTATGCGCTGACCGACAAGGTGGCGGGTGTGCCAGTGGATATGGGCAAACTTGTGCTTTCGCCTACACGGACATACGCTCCCATCATCAAGGCGATATTGGACACGCATCGCAATTCGGTGCATGGCATGGTGCATTGCTCTGGCGGGGCGCAGACCAAGGTGCTTCATTTTGTGGACGATGTGCATGTGATCAAAGACAACATGATGGAAGTGCCACCGTTGTTCCGCATTATCCAAGAAGAGTCGAATACGCCTTGGGCGGAGATGTACAAGGTGTTCAACATGGGGCATCGCATGGAATTGTATGTGGACGAAGCATCGGCAGCTGATATCATTGCCATATCCAAGGGCTTTGATGTGCATGCGCAGGTAGTGGGCAGGGTAGAGGAAGGCGCAAAGAAGCTGACCATACGGTCGGAGTTTGGGGAGTTTGTCTACCAATGATGTTCAAGATTTTAGGTTAATAGGTCGTTAGGCCAAACAAGCACACGTGGAACTTCTCGATAAGTTAAAAGACATTCAAAGGCGGTATTCCGATCTGGAGACGATGCTTGGCGACCCCGGCACGTTGGCAGATATGAAGCGCTTTGTGCAACTGAACCGCGACTACCGGAATCTGGAGCCTGTGGTGAAGGCATCCATGGAGTATGAGGACATTCTGGGCAACATCACCAGTTCTCGGGATCTGCTGCGTACGGAGAAAGACCCCGAATTCATCGACATGGCCAAGGCCGAACTGCTGGAACTGGAGAGCAGAAAGACGGTGCTGGAAGAAGACCTGCGGGTGCTGATGCTGCCCAAGGAACCTGAGGATGCGAAGAATGCAATTCTGGAGATCCGTGGCGGAACGGGTGGCGATGAGGCGGCCATCTTCGCAGGCGACCTCTTTGACATGTATTCGCGCTACATCACCAACAAGGGTTGGAAGATGGAGCTGATGAACGAGAGCCAAGGCACTTCGGGCGGCTATAAGGAGATCGTGGTGAAGGTGACGGGCACGGACGTGTATGGCATTCTGAAATATGAGAGCGGAGTGCACCGTGTGCAGCGCGTGCCCGAGACCGAATCGCAGGGACGGGTGCATACCTCAGCGGCTTCGGTGGCAGTTTTGCCAGAGGCGGAAGAGGTGGACGTGGAGCTGAACCCTGCCGACATCGACTTCCACACCTCGCGCTCAGGTGGTGCCGGAGGCCAGAATGTGAACAAGGTGGAGACCAAGGTGCAGCTTACGCACCGCCCAACGGGCATCGTGGTGGTGTGCCAAGTGGAACGTTCGCAGTTGAAGAACCGCGAGCTGGCCATGCAGATGCTGCGTACCCGCATCTACGAGATCGAACTGGCAAAGCACAACGATGCCATAGCGAGTAAGCGCAAGACGATGGTGAGCACGGGCGACCGCTCGGCCAAGATCCGCACCTACAACTATCCGCAGGGACGGGTGACCGACCACCGCATCGGGATGACGGTCTATTCGCTGGGCGATTTCATGAACGGCAACATCCAAGAGATGATCGATGCGCTGCAGATGGCCGAAAATGCCGAGCGTCTGCGCGTGGGCGAGACCATATAGAATCCATACATCATGAGCACGATAACACTTTCGCCAAAGGCGCAGAAATTCCGCAAGCAGATGCTGAACAGTTGGCTGTTCGACATCTTTCTATTGATGAAACTGCCGCTGGCATGGATGGGGGGATGCCGCCTGAAACGCATAGACACCGAGGGCTGCGAGGTGCAACTGCCCTACGGCTGGCGCAGTCAGAACCCGTTCAATAGCATCTATTTCGCAGCGCAGAGCATGGCGGCCGAGATGAGCACAGGCGTTCTGGCCCTTTTTGCCATCGAGAATTCGGGCCGTAGTATTGCCATGCTGGTGGCCCACATGGAGGCCGATTTCACCAAGAAGGCCGACTCGCTCACCACTTTCACGTGTGCCGATGGCGCCAAGATGTTCGCGGCCATCGAGGAAACATGCCGCACGGGCGAGGCCGTTCTGGTGCCCATGGAAACAGTAGGCCGCATGAAGGACGGCACAGAGGTGTCGCGTTTTGTGTTCACATGGTCGGTGAAGGCGAGGAAAAAGGGCTGAGGCGTTTTTTGGTCAATGCTCCCAGCGATAAGTGAACCTATACAAGTTGAGTCTGGACTTCACTTGATCACTAGAGCATCCGGATCTTGACGTGTATCCCAAACAGTATGCACAATGATGAATTGCTCGTTTATCTCATAAAAGAGTATGAAATCGTCCACGATCAGTCCGCGTACATCCTCAATAATGGTGGTGGTACCTATGTCGGGCTGCTTCAGGAGCAGACGTAGTTCCTGATTGAATTTCCGGTAAAGTTTGGCCGAATAGGCATTGCTGCCATTGCGCTCCGCATAGAAATCGAGGATGGCATAGAGCTGGATATTGGCCCGATGCGACCAGATTATCTTCCTTTCAACCATTGATTGAAAGCCTTGTCCATCGTGTCCTGATCGAAGTACTTTCCTTCGGCCAACTCAGCCTTGGAGGCCATGATGTCCTCCATCTGTTGGGCATTGAGCGGCAGGGAGCCAGGATGATTGGTGGCGTCCAGCAGGGTGTTGAGTGCGGTGAGTAACGCCTTGTCCTCTATGCCTGCAATGCGTTGATGCAACGCCTGTCTCAGTTGTGCAACTTTCATGGCCTTGTTTCTAGGGCTGTGAAGATAAAGTTTCTATTCACGGCTGCAGCACCTCGAATGCACCCCCACCAACGTCATCTTCTACCGGACTCTGTTTTCGATCGCACTCCAGTACTTGTCGCGCTCGGCCTTCACCTCCTCTAGTTCTTTCTTGAGTGTGGCATTTTCGAGGGCAAGTTGGGCTTCGGCCTCGGTGGCGCGCACTTCGGCAGGAAGCAGTGGCAGGTAGGCTTCCAGCAGATTCACATGGAGCTTGGCGCTCAGCTCTACGAGTAGCATCACCTTCGGATTACCGTTCTTCAGATGCAGTGTGATGTAGTTGGCAGCCTGTCCCATTTCCAAGCTAAGCTTCCTCAGCGAGGTACTTTGACGAAACGCAATAGCCCTCAGGCCTTCTAGTAGTTCAGGTTGTTGTTCTTTCATTGGAGTATGATGTTAGTGGATCGTATGTGTTCCTTTCGTTGATACAAATGGCAATTTACTCATCTCAGATGTTTATTGCAAAAAATTAATTGTATTATGAGATAAATATATCGTTCCGTGAAATAATGAAATGAATACTGGAGATAGCGAAATCGAATGTCGTGATAAAGAAATCATATCACCAGATGATGAAATGTGTCTACGAAGTAATTTAACAGTATCCTACGATAAAGAAATGGATGAATGATGTGGCGAAACAGTATCTCACATTGAAAAGATGAGTATTTCTAGTGCACCGAGACGGTGTAAGCTCCGGCCAAGAGGATGTTGGCATTGGTGATGTGCAGCCCGTTGGCATCCGAGTTGAGGTCGGCCACGCTGAGCGAGAGGGTGCTTTTTCCCTCTACGGTATGGGGATCGCCAATGGCCGACCGTTGCGCCATGAATTGGAACACGAGCGGCTGCCTGCTGCGGTTCTGCAAGGTCACCGTGGTCTTCCCGCTCAGATCGATGGGCGCGCTGAGCGATGTGTTGGCAGCTATGCGCCCATTCAAGGGGTCACTGTTTGCTGTGGACGACCTGCGCTTGCCACCACGGTCGTCTATGGCGCGGGCCAGATAATAGAGCTCCACCAGATCGGGCAGGTCGTAAAGAAAGAGGTCCATGAAGGTGTCCATGCGGTCTTCCAGCAGGGAGTAGGCCGCGTTGATGAGGCGGGTCACCTCTTTGCGGGCTGTGGAGCGCTCCAATGTCAGGTCGTAGGGCAGCGAGATCTGGTCGAAGAACGCATCGAGCCGATCGGTCACGTCCTGTAGCATTGCAGGGGTCACTGCATAGTTGGCCAGATCCCCGATGATGGGAGTCACCGCCTGTCTCACCTGCATGCCCACCACCACCAGTTCGGCATCACGCAGTTTGGTGATGGTGCTTTTTGGCCGCCCCACTTTGCTCAAAAGCATGGTGTTGTCGGTGTCTTTGGCATAGGCCTTGGCCCCACGGCACACGCGAAGGATGCTATCTGTGAATGCGTTGCGCAGGTCGGCCTTTTGCTCCGCCCCACCGGTTATGTTGCCCGAGGCGACTATTTCTGCGGCCAGAATGGCGGCCATCAGGTCGTCCAGATCCTCTTTGGCTTCGCCCACACTGGGCACACTGTCGAAATTATCGATGTGATCATTGAAAAAGGACTGCACCTTGATCAGTGCACCATAGCGGTTCGTCTGTCTATTGTCCATCTGTGCGGCAATTTTTGAGGGTTTGACCGCACTAAGGTAAAAATCAGGGGGATAGATTGGAATTTGTGCGCCTGTGAGGAAGTGCTCCCGGAGAGATCTGATGGCCCTGTGTGCACTGATCTTGCGAATAGTTTCGGAGAAAGGTGTTGCGGCCCGACTTTGTCTTCATTGAGAAAAGGAATGGAATAGAGTCGTCCCTCAAAAGAGGGATAAGGCAATGGCTACGTGGATAAGTACAACCTACCCATTCAGGCCCTTCATACTCAGCGCGATCCGTTTCCGCGCCACATCCACTTCCAGCACTCTTACCCTTACGTGCTGATGCACCGAAACCGCCTCGGTAGGTTCTTTGATGAAACGGTCGGCCAATTGCGACACGTGCACAAGCCCGTCCTGCTTGGCACCCACATCCACAAAGGCCCCGAAGGCCGTGATGTTGGTGACTATGCCGGGCAGCTCCATGCCGGGAATGAGGTCTTGAATGGATTTGATATGCTCGTCAAACTCGAACAGCTTGATGATGCGTCTCGGGTCGCGGCCCGGTTTCAGCAGTTCTTCGCGGATGTCCTCCAAGGTGGGCATACCCACCTCGTCAGAGAGGTAGTCGGAAAGGCGGATGGTGCTGACCAATGCCTCGTTGCCCAGCAATTCGGCCACCGACACTTTCAGGTCTTTCGCCATCCGCTTCACCACCGGATAGCGTTCCGGATGCACGGCTGAGTTGTCCAATGGGTCGTTTCCGTTGGGGATGCGCAGAAAACCTGCTGCCTGTTCAAACGCCTTTGCTCCCAAGCGCGGCACTGACTTCAATTGCTCGCGCGATGCGAAGGGCCCATGCTCCTTCCTGAATTCGAGAATGTTCTCGGCCAGTTGCGGCCCAAGCCCCGAAACGTGGTGGAGCAGGAACGGACTGGCGGTGTTGAGGTTCACGCCCACTTGGTTCACGCAGCTTTCGGTGACGCGGTCGAGTGATGTGCGCAGCATCTTCTGATCCACATCGTGCTGATACTGCCCAACGCCAATGGCAGATGGGTCGATCTTCACCAGCTCGGCCAGTGGGTCTATAAGCCTGCGGCCTATGCTCACCGAACCCCGCACCGTGACATCAAACTGCGGAAACTCATCGCGCGCCACTTTGCTGGCCGAATAGATGGACGCACCGGCCTCGTTCACCACGAACAGCTGCACTTTGCGGTCAAAATGGATGCTCTTGACCAAGGCCTCGGTCTCGCGGCTGGCGGTTCCGTTGCCAATGGCGATGGCTTCTATCTTGTATTGTTCCACCAATGTCGAAAGCTTTTTCATGGCCTGCGACCGTTCGTTCTTGGGTGCATGCGGATAGATGGTCTCGTTGTGCAGCAGGTCGCCCTGCGCACTGAGGCACACCAGCTTGCAGCCCGTGCGGTATCCCGGATCTAAGGCCAGCACACGTTTCTCACCCAAGGGCGGAAGCATGAGCAACTGCCGCAGATTCTCCGCAAATACCTTGATGGCCTGCTCGTCCGCCTGCTCCTTGAAGGCGCTGCGCATCTCGGTCTCCAGCGAAGGTTGCAGCAGACGCTTGTAGGCATCCTTGGCCGCGGTCCTCACATGGTCAGAGCTGGCGGTGTTGCCTTTCACAAAGAACCGCTCCAAGGTTTGCAGCGCGGCTTCTTCCGTTGGGGCAATGCCCACCTTGAGAAAACCTTCTTTTTCGCCCCGCATCATGGCCAGAAAGCGGTGCGATGGCACACGCCTCAAGGGTTCCTCGTGCTTGAAATAGTCACGGAATTTTTCACCATCCTGCTCCTTTCCCTTCACCATTTTGGACGAGATGGTGCCCTCGCGAAGGAAGAGTTGGCGCAAACGGGCGCGCAGGGCGGCATTCTCGTTCATCCATTCGGCAATGATGTCGCGGGCGCCTTGCAACGCATCCTCCACCGAACCGACCTCGCCTTTCACAAAACGTTGGGCAGCCGTTTCTGGGAAGCGTTCGTTCTGCGCCATCAATAGCTTGGCAAGCGGTTCCAATCCGAGCTCGATGGCCTTGGTAGCGCGCGTCTTCCGCTTGGGGCGATAGGGCAGGTAGAGGTCTTCCAGCTCTTGGATGGTGGTTGCGGCCTCCACTTTCTGTCGAAGGTCAGCTGTCAGCACATCCTGTTCCTTTAGCGAAGCAAGAATGGCCGCCCTGCGTTTCTCCAGTTCCATATAGCGCGCATGGAGGTCTTGGATGTTGCCGATCTGCACCTCGTCCAGCCCGCCCGTGGCCTCCTTCCTGTAGCGGGATATGAAAGGGACGGTGGCCCCACCTTCCAACAATTTCAGTGTGCTCACCACCTGTTCGGGCCTACATCCCACCTCTGCTGCGATCTTTGCTATCATGCCGCGAAGTAATCAGAATTTGGGGTCAGGCGGTGGAACATGTCTGCCAAGGAGATACGCCATCCCTCATCCCGCCAAAGTTTCCCTACTTTGCACCCGTGGCAACGAAAGTTAAAAATGAAGACGGATGGCTGTATGACCCCATTCTCCCCGACCCGGAGACATGGCCGATATTGCAGCTCTCGCGAAATAGAGAAGAGTTTCTGAAGGAACTCGTGGCGCTCAGCATAGCGAACGTAAAGGAGGAGTTGGGCAACAGTCCCACCAACCTGAAGGACGAACTGGCAAGGACGCTCTACTCCGAACGCATCCGCGTGACGCAGACGCCTTGGAAGGCCGATGCGGTGGACGAGAAAGAGTTTTGGAGCAGTGTGAAGCGCGACATGGTGCAGATCGGCACCAACCACGAACTGCCGCATGTGGAAGGCCACGAGGAGCTGTTGGAACGTATCGTTTCGCGCTATGCGGATGAGATCGCTGGCGTGTTCGATCCGGGGGCCTACGAATTTGCCAAGGGGTTCACCACCACGCTTTTTGCCCGATTGCTGAATGCATCGCAGGGCAAAGGGCTGCTGCGGTTCTTCAAGATGCGGGCCAACCTGCACGACAAGATCCATCTGGTCGGCCATATAGAACACATCCGCCTATTGGCGCAAAAGGGCACGGTGGTGATGGTGCCCACGCATTTCAGCAATCTCGATTCGATGCTGATCGGCTGGGCCATTCAAAGCATCGGCCTGCCCCCGTTCCTCTATGGCGCGGGGCTGAACCTTTTCGGCATCAAGATCATGGCGTGGTTCATGAGCCGTCTGGGTGCCTACAAGGTGGATCGCAGGAAGAAGAACATGCTCTATCTCGAAACGCTGAAGGCCTATAGCACTCTGTCGCTCCGCAAGGAATGCAACGGGCTGTTCTTTCCCGGAGGCACACGCTCGCGAAGCGGCATGTTGGAGAAAAAGGTGAAGCTTGGCCTCTTGAGTACCGCCATGGAGGCCCAACGGTTGAACTATCTGGAGGATGGCGCTCAGGCCAAGAAGATCTTCGTGGTGCCGGTGACCATCAACTACAATTTCGTGCTCGAGGCGCAGAGCCTCATTGACCAGCATTTGAAGCAGAGCGGTCAGGAACAGTATTATGTGGAGAACGATGATTTCTCCACTTCGATGAAGATCTTCAAGTTCGTGTGGAACTTCTTTACAGCCTCGTCAGAGATAGCAGTGCGCTTCGGCCGACCGATGGATCTGTTCGGAAATAAGGTGGACAACGAAGGCGTGAGTCTCGACCCGCAAGGCCGCGCGGTTGACATACGTGGCTATTTCGAATCGAACGGCACCATTACCAAGGACCTGCAGCGCGATGGGGAATACACCAAGATGTTGGGTGAGCGCATTGTGCAGGCCTATCATCGCGAAGCGGTGGTGATGTGTAGCCATGTGCTGGCCTTTGTGGCCTTCAACATCATCAAGCGGAAATACAAGCGGATGGATCTTTTTGGGCTGATGCGTCTACCTGCTGAGGATCTCATCATTCCGCAGGAACAGCTTTATCAGGCGGTGGAGACCTTATTGCCAGTGCTGCGCACCATGCGCTTGAACAAGCAATTGAAATTGGAAAAGGTGCTCAAAGGCGGTACGCTTGATGAGGTCATTGCCAAGGGCATGGCCAACATGGGCGTCTATCATGCCAAGATGCCGCTCATGCAGAACGAGGATGGCGATTACCAGAGCGAGGACATCAAGCTGCTCTTCTTCTATCACAACAGAACCGTAGGATATGACCTCCACAAATACTTCTGATAAGCCCACGGTGGGCGTGGTGGGGGCCGGAGCTTTCGGTTCGGCCATTGCTAACCTGCTGGCCGAAAACCAGCCGGTGATCCTTTATACCCGCCTTCCAGAGGTGTATGAATCGGTGACCGCCACCCGCAACAACCGGGGTCGCATGATCCACGAAAACGTGCGCATCACCTTGGACCTTGATGATGTGGCATCCAACTGCAAACTCATCTACCCGATCCTGCCTTCAGCAAATTTCAGGGAGAAGATCCAGGAACTGGCCCCGTTTCTCCGTCCGGACCATGTCCTGATACATGGCACCAAGGGCGTGGATGTGCAATTGCCGCGTGGCGAGCAGCTCACTGCCAGCTATAAGCTCAATCCCAAGTTGGTGAATACCATGACCGAGGTGATCCTGCAGGAGACCATCGTGCGTAGGGTGGGCTGCTTGGCCGGGCCGAACCTGGCGTCAGAGATCATGGCCGGACAACCAGCCGCCACGGTCATTGCCAGCGAATTCGATGAGGTGATACGCCTTGGGC
>JBFYQB010000078.1:0-2557 GCA_041302955.1 Flavobacteriales bacterium | reverse complement strand
GATGCGGTCGGCCTTCTGGACGGTGGCGAGGCGATGGGCAATGACGATGGAGGTGCGGCCCTCAGTAAGTTTATCCAAGGCGCGCTGGATGATGGCCTCGCTCTCGGTGTCGATGCTCGATGTGGCCTCGTCCAAGATGAGGATGCTTGGGTTGTGGATGTAGGCCCGCACGAAGCTGATGAGCTGCCGCTGCCCAACGGAGAGCATGGCTCCGCGCTCCATGACGTTGTAATCGTAGCCACCGGGAAGTTTCTCGATGAAATCGTGCACACCGAAGTCCTTGGCGGCCTGCACCACGGTCTCGCGGGTGATCGCAGCGTTTCCGAGCGTGATGTTGTTGTGGATGGTGTCGGAGAAGAGGAAGACGTCCTGCAAGACCACTGCCATGCGCTGGCGCAGCCCGTCCTGCTCATAGTCGCGGATATCGATGCCATCGATGGTGATGCTGCCCTGACTGAACTCGTAGAAACGGCCAAGTAGATTGATGATACTGGTCTTGCCTGAACCCGTGGCACCCACGAAGGCCACGGTTTCGCCCGCTTTCACATCGAAGGAGATGTCCTTCAGTACGAAATCATCGCCTGTATAGGCAAACCAGACCTTGTTGAAACTGATGTCGCCCTTTATCTCCACAGGGCGAATGGTGCCTGCATCGGCAACGAAATCATCGGTGTCCAAAACTTTGAATACGCGCTCTGAACTGACCATGCCCATTTGGAGGGTATTGAATTTGTCGGCCAATTCGCGGATGGGACGGAAGAGGATTTGTATGTAAAGGATGAAGGCCACCAGATGGCCGATGGTGACGGTGCCTGCAAGCACTTCATGGGCACCCCACCACACCACCAAACCCAAGGATACAGCAGACAATATCTCCACTACGGGAAGGAAGATGGAGAAGTACCATACGGAGCGGATGTTGGCATCGCGATGCTCGCCATTGATGGCCATGAAGCGCTTCATTTCGCGCTCCTCCCGATTGAAGACCTGCACGAGGTGCATACCTGTAATATGCTCTTGCAGAAAGGCATTGAGTCGCGCCACCTGTGTGCGCACATCCTGAAACGAATCGCGGATGCCGTTCTTGAAAATCCACGTGGCGACCAGCAACACGGGAATGGTGGAGAGCGATATGAGGGCCAGCTTCCAGTCGATGTAGAGCATGACACCCACCACGACCACCACCTTGAGCATGTCACTGAAGATGACGAGGATGCCGTTGGCAAAGATGTCGGCAATGGTCTCGATGTCGCTGATGACACGGGTTACGAGTGTGCCAATGGGAGTGCGGTCGAAGAATTGGAGTTTGAGGCTGCTGATGTGGTCATAGACCTCTTGGCGGATGTCGCGGATGACGGTCTGCCCCAGCCAGTTGGCCGAATAGGTGTAGAAATAGTAGGTGATGGCCTCTATGAACAATACACCCAAAGTGACGAGCGTGATGATGAGCAGGCCGTTGGGGTCGGGAGTGACGATGTAATTATCGAACGCGTATTGCACCAGCATGGGACGCAAAGGCGACAGGGCGGCAATGGCAAGGGTGAGGAGGGCGGTGGTCCAGAAGGTGGCCTTGTAGGGACGTACGTATTTCAAAACCCGCGATAGCAGGCCGATGTCCAATGCTTTTCCTGTGTTTTCGCTCATCTGATTTCGGAGTGCAAGTTTAGCTTGTAATGCGGGAATGAGGTGATGAAGGGATGACGAATTGCGAACTGTATGCGTGTCCCTTTGCTTTGACCGCTTCATCCACTTCCGGTTGTAGGGCTTACTTTCGCGGCCTCAATCCAAAGCCGCATACCATGCCAAAAGGAATCTACCACGTGCCTGTTGCCAAGAACGAAGCTGTGCTGCCCTACGCTGCGGGAAGTCCAGAGAAAGCTGCATTGAAGAAAGCCCTTGCCGAGCTGCGCTCCAAGGAGCTTGACATACCGATGCACATCGGTGGCAAGGAGGTGCGGACCGGAAATAAGGTGCGCATGGCACCACCGCATGAACTGGCGCACACACTGGGACACTTTCACCGTGGTGACCATAGCCATGTGCAGCAGGCCATTGATGCCGCGTTGGCGTCCAAGGATGCGTGGGCAGATATGGCTTGGGAGCATCGCGCCAGCATATTCCTGAAGGCGGCCGATCTGCTTGCTGGTCCGTATCGTGCCAAGATGAATGCGGCCACGATGCTGGCACAGAGCAAGAACGCGTATCAGGCGGAAATCGATGCCGTGTGTGAATTCGCTGACTTTCTGCGGTTCAACGTGCAATACATGACCGATATCTACCGCCAACAGCCCGAATCGCCTGCCAACACGTGGAACAGGTTGGAGCAGCGGCCGTTGGAGGGTTTCGTGTTCGCACTTACGCCATTCAACTTCACGTCCATAGCGGGCAATCTGCCATCGGCCCCCGCGCTGATGGGCAACACCGTGGTGTGGAAGCCGGCCGATACGCAGGTCTATTCGGCACAGGTGATCATGGAGATATTCAAAGAGGCGGGACTGCCTGATGGGGTCATCAACCTCGTTTTCGTGAGCGGGCCAGTGGCGGGTGATGTCATCTT
>JBFYQB010000077.1:0-5764 GCA_041302955.1 Flavobacteriales bacterium | reverse complement strand
TGCATTATGTTCCCTACGGAAACTCGGATGAGTTGGAAGTTGGCGATTGGGTGCTCGCGGTGGGAAATCCCTTCAACCTCACATCAACGGTCACCGCTGGTATTGTGAGCGCGAAAGGCCGAAACATCAATATCCTGAATGAAGAGTTTGCCATCGAGAGCTTCATCCAGACCGATGCTGCTGTGAATCCAGGCAATAGCGGTGGTGCATTGGTGAACACGAAAGGTGAATTGATCGGCATCAACACCGCCATCGCCAGCAATACGGGGGCTTACACAGGATATTCGTTTGCAGTGCCGGTGAATGTGGCCCGCAAGGTGGTGAACGACCTCATTGAATTCGGAGCAGTGCAACGTGCCTTTATCGGTGTCAGCATCCGTGACCTCGATGGCAAATTGGCCGCTGAGAAAGGCGTCAAAATGACCGAGGGTGCCTATGTCAATGGGCTGTCTGAAGATGGTGCAGCTGCCGAGGCGGGCATCAAAGAAGGCGACATCATCGTTTCGATCGATGGCTTCGCGGTGAAGAATGTACCAGGCCTTCAAGAGCGCATCGGCACCTACCGCCCTGGCGATGTGGTGGAGGTGAACGTGGTGCGCAACGAGGAACTGAAAAAGATGAAAGTGACGCTCCGCAACCAGCGCGGTGATACCGGACTTGTTCCTAAAACATCTGAAGTATTGGTGAAACTGGGAGCCACTTTGGAACCTGTAAGCACAGACGAGATGCGCAAACTCGGCATTCACAAAGGGATCAAGGTGAAAGGTCTTGGCAAAGGGAAACTGAAAGATGCAGGCGTCCGCGAAGGGTTCATCATCACCCGTGTGGACAGGAAAGAGATCGGTTCGCCCGAGGAAGTGGCCAAGATGTTGGACCGAAAAGGTGGTGGCGTTCTTATTGAAGGCGTCTATCCCAACGGATTAACGGCCTATTACGGCTTCGGATTGTAGGCCAGAACAAGCAAAAGGGAAGGCTCCTTCGGGAGCCTTCTTTTTCTTGTGAAAAATCCGCAAACGATGACTTACTTTTGCAAACCTTTTCGGTGAGGTGTACGTTCAACCTTATCAAACCAAAAAACACGCAGCATGAGACAGCTAAAGATCACCAAATCGATCACCAACAGGGAGAGCGCTTCGCTTGACAAATACCTTCAGGAGATCGGCAAGGAAGATCTGATCACTGCTGATATGGAAGTGGCGCTGGCCCGTAGGATCCGCGAAGGCGATCAGGCCGCATTGGAAAAATTGACCAAGGCAAACCTCCGTTTCGTGGTGTCTGTTGCCAAGCAGTACCAGAACCAAGGCCTTAGCCTTCCCGACCTTATCAACGAGGGCAATCTCGGTCTTATCAAGGCCGCACAGCGTTTTGACGAGACCCGTGGTTTCAAATTCATCTCCTACGCAGTATGGTGGATTCGTCAGTCCATCCTGCAAGCATTGGCTGAGCAGTCGCGTATCGTGCGTCTGCCGCTGAACCAAGTAGGTTCGTTGAACAAGATCAACAAGGCATTCTCCAAACTGGAGCAGGAGTTTGAGCGCGAGCCATCTGCCGAAGAGCTTTCCAAAGTTTTGGAAATTCCAGAGGAGAAAATTGCTGACACCATGCGTGTGTCCGGTCGTCACGTGTCGATGGATGCCCCGTTCGTCCAAGGTGAGGACAACAGCCTGTTGGACGTTCTGGTGAACCACGATTCTCCACGCGCTGACACATCGTTGATGAACGAGTCTTTGCAGAAAGAGATCGAGCGTTCATTGTCCACACTCACAGACCGTGAGCGTGACGTTGTGAAGCTTTTCTTCGGTATCGGCATGAACCATGGCCTTACGTTGGAAGAGATCGGTGCCAAGTTTGACCTTACCCGCGAGCGTGTGCGTCAGATCAAGGAGAAAGCCATCCGTAGACTCCGCCACACTTCGCGCAGCAAACTGCTGAAAGCATATCTGGGATAAGCGCATCGCAGTGGTCGTTCCATTTCAAACTGAGAACTTCTGATCAACTCCGCTCAAGCAAGGGAAATCACCTGACTTGAGCGGAGTTGTCATTTCTAACAATCTTAACCCATAATCTTATCATACAGCATCAATGAGCACAGATACGATGGCCACGAAGCCGAACAACTATGAGTCTGAACTGAACACATGGATCTCGCAAGAGAAAGCCGCGAACGAACTGACCGCCATTGTTGGACGGTTGCGTTTCGAGCGTTCGGTGGAGCTTATCATCTTCCACAAACCGTTGTATGATGTGAGTTTGAGCGAAGTGCTGAACCACCATGACTATGCGCGGAACATCGTTCAGAAGCCGATCACCATTTTCGACAGCCTCGAAGTGGCAAAAGGTCTTGACGGTCTGGAATTGGCCCCAGCACGCATCGACCTTGGAAAACTGACCTACGAATGGTTGCTCGCCAAGGCAAAAGGCACGAAGGTCAATGACTTCTTGAATGATAAGTTGGGCAGCTTTATCGGTGATGCCGGAAAGCGGAATCCACCGAAGGATGTTGTGCTCTATGGTTTTGGCCGTATCGGACGTTTGGCTGCCAGAGAGCTTATCTCTCAATCGGGCAAAGGCGATCAGCTTCGTCTTCGTGCCATCGTTACCCGCTCAAATACGGAACACGATCTTGAGAAGAGGGCAGACCTTCTGCGTACGGACTCTGTGCATGGCCCATTTCCGGCTACCATTATTGTGGATGTGGAGAACAAGGCGCTCATCATCAACGGCCACACAGTGACGATGATCGCTGCCAACAATCCTGACACCATTGACTACACGGCCTATGGCATCAACGATGCGTTGGTGATCGACAACACGGGCGTTTGGCGCGATAAGGATGCGCTTAGCCTTCACCTCAAGAGCAAAGGCGTTAGCAAAGTGATGCTTACGGCCCCTGGGAAAAGCGTTCCGAACGTGGTCTATGGAGTGAACCACAATGATTTCGACCCGGACAAAGAAGACATCTGGTCAGCTGCGTCTTGCACCACCAATGCGATTGTCCCCGTGTTGAAAGTGGTGGAAGATGTTTTTGGTATTGAGAAAGGCCACGTGGAGACCATCCATGCCTATACCAACGACCAGAACCTGTTGGACAATTACCACAAGAAATACCGCAGAGGACGCAGTGCTGCACTTAACATGGTGATCACTGAAACCGGTGCTGGAAAAGCAGTCGCCAAGGTGATTCCTCATTTGGCCGGAAAACTGACCTCCAACGCGGTGCGTGTCCCCACGCCTGATGGTTCGCTTGCCATCCTCAACCTCACATTGAAGAAGAATGTGACCTTGGAAAGCGTGAATGCCGCTTTGAAAGATGCCGCGCTCAACGGTGAACTGGTGGAACAGATCCACTACTCGTTCTCTAACGAGCTGGTGTCTTCAGACATCGTTGGTAATTATTGTGCCGCCATCTTTGATGCTCCGGCCACTATTGTTTCAGAGGATGGACGCAGCGTTGTTCTCTATGTATGGTACGACAACGAATATGGCTACACACGTCAGGTGATGCGCCTATCGAAGTATGTGGCCAAGGTGCGCAGGCTGATGTACTACTGAGAAGGCTTTCAAAATGATCACATGGAAAATCCCCTTGGAACCACGGTTTCAAGGGGATTTTTTGTGGGGATTGCACGGAGACTATTTTCCAAAGAAAAACCCTGATGCCATTGCTGACATCAGGGTTTCCTGTGTGTAGAATGAAATTCTTGGCTTACTCGCCTACCACTTCAAACTGGAATTCCTGCAGAATGTCCTTGTGCAGGCGCACAGTGGCAGTGTAGGTTCCAACTTCTTTGATCGCATCGCCTTTGATGGCGATCTTCTTACGGTCAACCTCGATTCCAAGCGCTGCTTTGATGGCCTCTGCTACTTGGATGTTGTTCACCGAACCGAAGATCTTGCTTCCACCTTCGCCCACTTTGGCACCCACTTTCAGGGTTGCACCAGCAAGTTTGGCACCCAAAGCAATTGCCTCCTCACGGATTTTGGCCTCGCGGTGTGCGCGCTGCTTCAGATCCTCGGTGCGTACTTTCTGAGCGCTTGGTGTAGCAAGAACAGCCAATCCTTGTGGGATCAGGAAATTGCGTGCATAACCGCTTTTCACGGTCAGCAGATCGTCCTTGTAGCCAAGGTTGTCAACGTCTTTCTTAAGTATGATATTCATGGCTTCTTATTTCATAAGGTCAGCAACGTACGGCATCAGGGCCAAATGGCGGGCGCGTTTCACGGCCTGTGCCACTTTGCGCTGGTATTTCAACGAAGTTCCGGTCAGTCTTCTTGGAAGAAGTTTGCCTTGCTCGTTGATGAACGCCAACAGATAGTCTGGGTCCTTGTAGTCAATGAATTTGATGCCGTATTTCTGAAAACGGCAATACTTGTCGCGATTGACCTCTACCGTAGGTGGGTTGAGGTATCTGATTTCTCCTTCTTTCTTAGCCATTGCTGGGTTTGATTAAGCGTTTTGAGTTTTTTTCTTGTTTCTCCTTGCCTCAGCGTAAGTCACATGGTACTTGTCCATTTTGACTGTGAGGAAACGGATTACGCGCTCATCGCGCTTGTATTTCACCTCAAGCTTCTCAATGTCCGAAGGGGCGCTCTGGAATTCGAAGAGTGTATAAAAGCCAGTGGATTTCTTTTGGATCGGATACGCCAACTTGCGTAGGCCCCAATCCTCCTTAGACACCAATTTGGCGCCACTGTCTTTCAAGAACTGCTCGTACTCCTGAACCGCTTCCTTCATCTGAGCTTCAGACAAAACGGGAGTTAAAATGAAAACGGTTTCGTACTGGTTCATGATTTATTAATTAGTTGTTACTCATTACCGCTCAAAAAAGCGGACGGCAAAAGTAAAAATTCATTCGACCCGTGAAACATATATAAGTATGTTGAAAAGAAACATTTCCGATCATCGTAAATTCAGGCGTTATCGCAGCAGCAATGCGGTCATCGATCAAGGCAGACTCTGAAAATTGTTGATAAACCGATCGGGTGGCCACATCATGCCGCTTGTTCGGATTGTGAAACTCCTGTATGTTTGAACCCCGCTTCGCAGCATGGAGAACTACATTGTTTCGGCCAGAAAATACCGCCCGGCCACGTTCGAGGACGTGGTGGGTCAGAGCGCCATCACATCTACACTGCAAAAGGCGATAAAGAACAATCACCTTGCGCAGGCTCTGTTGTTCTGCGGGCCACGCGGAGTTGGCAAGACCACCTGTGCGCGCATCCTTGCCAAGGCCATCAATGCCGATGGCAACACGGCCGAGGACGAGGAATTCGCCTTCAATATCTTTGAACTTGATGCCGCGAGCAACAACTCTGTGGACGACATCCGCAACCTGATAGATCAGGTACGGTTTGCGCCACAACAGGGCAAATTCAAGATCTACATCATTGACGAGGTGCACATGCTGAGCCAAGCGGCCTTCAACGCGTTCCTCAAAACGCTGGAAGAACCGCCCGCCCACGCCATCTTCATCCTTGCCACTACCGAGAAGCACAAGATCATCCCGACCATATTGTCGCGGTGTCAGATCTTCGATTTCAAGCGGATCATGGTGAGCGATATGGTGTCGCATCTTGCCAACATCGCTCAGAAAGAAGGCGTGACTGCCGAGGCCGAGGCCCTGCATGTCATTGCCGAGAAAGCTGATGGTGCCTTGCGCGATGCGCTGTCCATCTTCGACCGTATCGTGACCTTCGCAGGGAGTAATGTCACTTATAAGGATGCGGTGGAGAACCTCAACATCCTTGATCACGACTATTATTT
>JBFYQB010000076.1:0-3965 GCA_041302955.1 Flavobacteriales bacterium | reverse complement strand
GCTCCGTAGTGGCCAATCTGATGGATGCCACTTTAGTACCGCTTTCCAAGGTCTTCACTTCTGGGTCAGCCCCTAGATTTCCAACCAGTATAACTTTGTTTACTCCCGACATGATGGTGGTTTTATTTGTTCAACAAATGGAATAATAGAAGAACAAATGTTCTAAACCTTTTTTGAATCTGCAAGTATTTTTTCGTCCAAGTAGCGATTCAATAGACGTGGCAAGGCGTATAAACCCAATTCTTCAAGCAAAACGATACTTCCAAAGGCTGGATTCAACTCGGCAACATGCACCTCGATGAACAGGCCAAAGATACGTTGGTGCGAAAGCAGGTGCTTGTAAGGTCCGCTTACAGCAGAAATTCGAAAGTCACCTTGAACACCGAAATTCCTAATTGCTTCATCGGCATCCAGAAGCTTATCTGCTTCCACCAGTGGAAACTGATATAATCCTTGCCAGATGTCTCCTTCGGGTCTGCGTTCAAGCAGTGTTCGTTTTCCATCGGACAGCACCAGATAGTGCAAGTAGCGGTCGCGCACTTTGGTTCGTTTCGCCTTCCACGGAATGGTGTCCACCAATTCAAGTCTTGCCGCCATGCAGCTGTTCTTCAGCGGGCATGATGCGCACTGTGCATTTTTTGGGGTGCAGATGGTGGCCCCCAATTCCATCATGGCCTGATTGTGTTCGCCCGGCCGTTCCCGATCCAAAGCCTCTTGGGCCAATGCGTCCACCAGTTTTATAACTGCCGATGCATCTACAGGTTCATTTATGCCATGAAAGCGGGTAAGCACACGGGTCACATTGCCGTCTACACAGGCCGTTGGGATGTTGAAGGCAATGGATCCAATCGCAGCTGCAGTGTATGGGCCTACGCCTTTGAGTGCCCTCAATGCGTCATAGCTGTTCGGAAAAATGCCATTGCCTGCGTGAGCAACCTGTTTGGCGGCAGCATGAAGATTCCGAGCTCTGGAGTAATAGCCCAATCCTTCCCAGAGCTTCAACACGTCATCTTCACTTGCATTGGCAAGGGCTGTCACAGTTGGGAACGCACTCAGAAATCGGTGGAAATATGGTGTTCCCTGCTCTACTCTGGTCTGTTGTAGAATCACTTCTGATATCCAGATCACGTATGGATCTGTGCTTCCACGCCATGGAAGATTGCGCTTTTCCCGTTCATACCAATGCATCAATTCCGCTGTGGGAAAGGGATTTGATAATTTTTGACCGGACATGTGGCAAAATTACGCAGCTATGTCTCCGTTGTAAGATTAATTCGATTACATTTGCAGCCCTCAAAATCCGGAGCAGTAATATGCTCATAATCAATCACTAATGACAAAAGCGGATATAGTCAACGAGATTGCCGAGAAGACCGGCTTGGAGCGTCCGGAAGTAATGCAGACCATTGAGGCCTTCATGGTTTCGGTTAAGAACTCGCTCGCCAAAGGAGACAACGTTTACCTGCGTGGCTTTGGAAGTTTCATCGTGAAGAAGCGCGCGCAGAAGACCGGCCGCATCATTTCACGTAATACGACCATTGTGATCCCAGAGCATATGGTGCCAGCTTTCAAACCTGCCAAGACATTCGTCAACAAGGTGAAAGATAGCAAAGCGCCTAAGAAACAGGCCAAGAAAGCATAAGTGAAGAAAGGGCCGATAGCTTTGGTTGCGGGTGCCGTGGTCTTGACTGTGGCCCTGTATCTCCTGCCCTATGCCCCACTTGCTAAAGAGGAGGTTGATGCTGAAGTTGCGGCAGCACCTGTTGCTGGTTATTCCATAGCGGATGACGTGACGGAGGTCAATAACGAGCTCGACAGTGCCACTTTGGCCATGATCACCCGTTATGAGGTCGCCTTGGAACGGGATGGCAATGCTGGATTTCGCGACAGCCTCATTGCCCTTTACGATATGCTAAGAAAGCCTGTGCCTTCTGCGTTCCATGCATGGAAGAAGGCTAAGCAAATCAAGGACGTGGACGCATGGACCGAAGCAGGAGAGCGATTTCTGCTCAATGCCAAGTACATGGGCGACCAGGCTCAGAAAACATCGTGGTTTGGCACTTCTAAAGAGTGTTTTGAAAAGGCGGTGGCACTTGCCCCCAATGATCTGGACATAAAGGTGGATCTAGGGGTGTGCTTGGTAGAAGGTGCAAGTTTTCTGGGCACTGCACCCATGCAAGGCATTGGGCTGCTTCGTGAAGTAGAGCAGTTAGACCCTAAGAATATCAAAGCGCTTGTCAACCTTGGTTATTTCTCTGTCAAGTCTGGTCAGTTTGACAAGGCAGAGGAGAGATTCAATAAGGTGTTAGAGGTGGATCCCACTTACATTGATGCCTATCTCTATCTAGCAGACATGCATGAGAAGCAGCAGAAGCCAGCCGAGGCAATTGCAGCACTCAACAACTATAAGAACAAGGTTACAGACCCACAGCGCAAGATCGAGGTGGAGCAGTATATCAAAGAGCTTTCAAACAAGATTCAATAACACACTAATACATAATCCACATGCCTTGCGGAAAAAAGCGTAAAAGACATAAGATGTCTACTCACAAGCGTAAAAAGCGTTTGAGAAAGAACCGTCACAAGAAGAAGAAGTAATTCAGCCTTTGAGATAAGGTTCACAGTCCGCCTTGTCGCGGCACTGCTTCCACTCTGTATTTCAGGGTTCTTTGACGAACCCACTACTTTGCTGTACGCTCGTGCGCGGTAAGGCGGGCATCATATCCCGCTACCCGTGAATTACGAACTAGTAATCTCGTCTCAGCCATCAAAGGTTGATATTGCCCTTTTGAAGGACAAGCAGCTTATTGAGCTGCATCAGGAAACAGGTAACTCCGGCTTTCAGGTCGGAGACCTTTATTATGGCCGCATACAGAAGGTGATGCCAGGTCTCAATGCTGCGTTCATCAACGTAGGATATGAGAAGGATGGCTTTCTGCATTACCTCGACCTTGGGTCGCAGGTGCGATCGCTCATAAAGTTCATTGAGCTGATCAAGGCAGGCAAACTGAAGTCGCCCATGTTGGATCGGTTCCGTTTGGAGCCCGAAATAGACAAGGGCGGCAAAGTGGGCGATGTGGCCAAGCAAGGCAAGGATATTCTCGTGCAGGTGGCCAAGGAGCCCATCAGTACAAAAGGACCGCGCCTTACAACGGACCTTTCGTTCGCAGGACGTTACATGGTGCTTGTGCCATTTGCCGAGAAAATCTCCATTTCTCAGAAGATCCGTGAGAACGATGAGAAGAAACGCCTTAAGGATCTTTTTACCAAGATAAAGCCAGGAGGCTTTGGCCTTATTGTGCGCACCGCTGCCGAGGGCAAAAAGGTTGAAGATCTGGAGTCTGACCTCAATGAGCTGGTAAAGCGATGGGTGGACATGGTAGAGGAGGTGAAGAAGGCGACACCACCGACCCGCGTAATGGGTGAGCTGAGCCGCACATCCTCTATCGTAAGAGACATGCTCAGCTCTGAGTTCACTAATATATATGTGGATACCATGGACATCTATCAGGAGATCCATGACTATCTCTCGCTCTCTTCGCCAGAGAAACTGAAGCAGCTGAAGCTATTCAAAGGCAAAGATCCATTGTTTGAAGCCTTGGGTCTCAATAAGCAGATAAAGGCATCATTCGGCAAGCACGTCAACTTTGGCAGTGGGTCTTATTTGGTGATAGAGCATACTGAGGCGTTGCACGTTATTGATGTCAACAGTGGCCCGCGCACCAATTCAGAGAAAGATCAGGAGGCCAACGCGCTGGAGTGTAACCTCGGTGCTGCAAAGGAAATTGCCCGCCAGTTGCGTCTGCGCGATATGGGTGGCATCATCGTGGTGGATTTCATTGATCTGCATAAGCCGGAGAATCGCAAGCAGTTATACAGCCTGTTGCAGGACGAAATGGCAACAGATAGGGCCAAGCACAATATCCTGCCTCCGTCAAAGTTCGGACTGGTGCAGATAACGCGCC
>JBFYQB010000075.1:0-7413 GCA_041302955.1 Flavobacteriales bacterium | reverse complement strand
GGTGAAGATCCAACGCCCCGAGGTGAGGGAGCAGGTGGAGAGCGATCTGGCCATACTTGTTGACGCTGTGAACCGTGCCGACCGCTACCTCCAGAAACAGGGCATCATGAATGCGCCCGATCTGGTGCGCTCCTTTGAGCGCAGCATGCACAAGGAGCTGGACTACCGCAACGAGGCGCGGAACCTTGATCGCTTCCGCAGTTTATATAAGGATTATAAGAATTTCTACATCCCGCAAGCGCATCGCGAGTACTCGTCAGAGAACGTGCTCATCATGGAGTTCGTGAGCGGGTGCAAGATCTCGGACGTACCGCAGATGCGCGCTTGGGGACTCGACCCGCGCAAAGTGGCGGAGAACGGGATGGACATCTACCTGACGCAGATATTTGAGTTCGGGATATTCCATGCCGACCCGCATCCAGGCAACGTGCTGGTGCGCAAGGACGGGGTCATCTGCCTGCTCGACTTCGGAATGGTGGGCACCATGATGAAGAAAGACAAGTTCGCCTTTGCAGGCATCTTCATCGGCATGGCGGAAGGCAACGCCCACAAGATGGCCGTGAACATGAAGGCCCTCGCCATTGAGGACCGCGTGGAGGACATGCGCCAACTGGAATATGACCTCAACGAGATCATCGAGGACTTCACCGCGTTGGATGTGGACGAGAGCAGCATTGCCGATGTGGTGGAACGTCTGCAGAAGGTGATGTACGATTACCAGATCCGGGTTCCGGGCGGCATCTTCCTCGTGTTCCGCGCCTTTGCCATTCTGGAAGGCATCGGCAAGACCATCCATCCGCACTTCAATACCTACGACTTCATCCGGCCCTATGGCATAAAGATGATGAAGGAGAAGTATTCTCCGAAGAGCATGCTGACGGAGGTTACCGACCAGTTCAGCCAGATAAACTCGTTCCTCACCGCCTTTCCAAAGGACATCAAGACGCTGCTTTCAAAAGCGCAACGCGGTAAGTTGCACTTTGAGGTAGAGCTTCAGGGCTATGGGTATCTGCTGAAGAAAATGGACAGTGTGGCGAACCGGATATCGCTCACATTCCTCACCGTGGCGTTCATCATCGGCTCGGCCATCACCATGACTGCTGACTTCGGGCCGGAGATGAAATACATCTATGGCATTCCACAGATCAGCGTCTATGGGCTGTGGGCCGCAGGGTTCTTCCTTGTCATCCTGACCTATTCGGCCATACGCAGGCGCAAGTACAAGTAGGTTTTCGGAGTTGGCCACAGAAGCACAGAAAAAAAGATTTTTATTTCTGAAAGTCTTCAGTTAGAAATTCTCTGTTTTTCTGTGCTTCTGTGGCTAAAGTCAAGTCTCTATGGCCGCTCCATCAGTTCGGCAGTGATCTTGGCCGAGAGCAGACTGAGCGGGATACTGCTTCCAGGATGCACGCTACCACCACAGAAATAGAGCTCTTTTATCCCTGACGAGAAATTGGGATGGCGCAGAAATGCCGCAAAGATCCCGTTCGAGCTGTTGCCGAATATCGCCCCGTTGATGCTCGATGTGCCCGAGGCAATGCCCCGTGGATCCAGCACAGACTCATAACTGACGTGCGATGCCACATCCTCGCCAAGCTGGCGGGAGAGTTTGGCAAGCACATGCTGCCGCGTGCGTTGTACGATGGCATCCCAGTCCTGCCCCGAATCGTGGGGCACCGAGACCATCGCAAACCAGTTCTCGTTGCCCATCGGAGCATCGTCCGTGTTCTCCTTTGCGCTGATGTAGAGATAAACCGTGGGGTCATCGCACACATCCGCATGGTCGGAGATGCGGGCATACTCCGCCTTGGCATCCGCGGTCATGAACATATTATGGAGCTGCAACTGCGGAAACTGCCGGTCCATTCCCCAATAGAACACGATGGCCGATCCCGACTTGGGCTGGTCGAGCGTCCTCGATGGGCGCAGTTGGTCGGGCATGAGGCGGTCGTAGGTGGTGTTCACATCGGCATTGCTCACCACCCTATCGTATTCCAGAAACGTAGCACCTACAGTTATTCCCGTTGCCCTGCTGTTGACCACATGGATGCGCTCCACCCGCGCATTGAACTCCATCTGCACGCCCATGCGTCCGGCCAAGGCGACCAAGGCCTTCGTCAAGGCGAACATCCCTCCCTTGGGATAGTAGGCCCCGAGGGTTATCTCGTAGTGCGAGTTGAGGTTGAGCGTGGCCGGGGCCTTGTAGGGATCCGACCCATTGTAGCTGGCATAGCGGTTGAAGATGTCGGCCACCTTCGCATCCTTGAAAAGCCGGGCGTTGGCCTTGGCCATGGTGGTGAACGCCTCCACCTTGTGGAAGTTGAGAATGCCCCGCAGCGTGGGTCGGTCGAAATAGTTGCGCCACTCGTGCAACGACCGTTGGAGGAACACCGGGTCGGTCAGGTCCAACTTCTCTTTGGACCGTTGCAGGAATTCCCTGACGCTTTCGCGGGTCACGGAGGTCTTGCCCACCAGCTCGTCCATCAGCCTTTCGGTATCGGCCGGGGTGCGGATGATGGTGCCATCCTCAAAGAAATATTGGAAGATGGGGTCGAGGCGGGTGTAGTTGAAATGGTCGCGGGGATTCTCGCCACAGAGGGCGAAAAGCTCATCGATATACTGCGGCATGGTGAGCACCGATGGTCCCATGTCAAACCGGAATCCGGCCGCCCTATGCTCCGCTATCTTGCCTCCGGCCGTGGCGTTGGCCTCATAGATCGTCACGGCATGGCCCTTTGCGGCCAAGCGGATGGCAACAGCCAGCCCTCCGATGCCCGAACCGATGACCGCTATTCTTTCTTTTTTCAGGCTGTCCATCTTCAATTGGCGACAAAGGACGCGAACAGATGGCATACCTAATATGGAAGCTTATGCTCACACAGAGAAACAGAGAAAAGATAAGACATGCCCTGCTGTGTAATGCTAACCTTTCCCCAAAAGAAAACTCTATTGCGCTGTTTCTCTGTGTGAAAAAAACCACCTCTCCGAGCAATGCAAGAATTTCAATGCGTGGAACCAGTGGGGTATGGCCGTCCCCTAACTTTATCCCTTGAAATGACGCCCGATACCACCACCATCGCCACCGCCCTCTGCGCCTATCTCGTGGCCCATGTGCTGGCTCCGGGTGTCACCATCGGCCCCGACAGCGACCTTGCCGCCTTGGACATCGACTCGGTGACCATGGTGGAACTGGCCATGCACATCGAAGAGCAGTTCGGCATCGAGGTGCCCATGCAGCTGCTCTCGTCCGAACACATCCCCACGGTGCGGGCCTTTGCCCAATGCGCCATCACCCAAGGCCGCAAGCTGTGACGGGCCAAAAGGGGCACCCGCTCTCTGGGGCCGACCATTTTCATCTGCTCATAGACCGACAGATGCGCCAAAAGGGCCTGCCCGGCAACATCTCGCGCATCCATCTTCACTTGGCGCCCGATGCCGACCTCCACGCCCTGAAGCAGCGCTTGGAGCACGACCCCACCCTGAGGCGTGTACACCGCTTGCGCATCCATCTCCGCTGGCCACATATACCCCGCTGGGAGGAGGACGCAGCTACCGATGTCCCACCTGTGGTGCTCCACCCGATACTCTCACCCCAAGAGTTCGACCTCGCGGTGATGAACGCCCCTGTGCCGCCCCGCCACTGCCTGGTGCGCATAGACCTCGCCACGCAGACCGATGGCTCGCACCACGCGGTCATCGCCATGCACCACGCCCTGTTCGACCATCGGGGCATGATGCTCTTCCTTGCCGCTTTGGACAACGGCATCGCAGCCCCGCAGTTCTTTGCCCCCGAGGCTGCCACCTCCACATGGGCCGATATGACCGCGGCCTTCCGCGCCACCCTTTTCGCCCTCGCTTCGGGTGGGCGCAGGCTGGCCACGCTCGTGGACAGGCACACGCGCCCTACGGCCCCCGTGCGCTACCACAACCTGCATCTCACCGCAGAAGAGACCGCCCAGGCCGACCGCATGGCCCACCAGTGCGGGGCCGCCACGGGTCAGAGCGCCCTGCTGATGGCGGCCATCACCATCGCGCTGCGCGAAACCCTCGCCCTGCGCGACCAGCAACCGCCCTACTTCTGGATACCCACGCCCCACGACATGCGCAGAAAGGGCACCCCCGGCCATCTGGTGGGCAACGCCCTCTCGTTCTTCTACTTCCGGCCCGAGGCCTCCCAGCTGCGATCGCTGCCCGAGGCCGTGCAGGCCTTGCAACAGCAGTTGCATGCCCAGGTGCGCCAACGCTCAGCCCACCATCTTGCCGCGCTGCTGCGGGTGTTCCGCAGGGTGCCGCTGCCGCTGGTCGATGCCATGGTGGGGCTCACCACAGGGGGCCGCGTCAGCAGCTTCGTCTTCTCCGACCTCGGGGCCCAGCGCATGCCCATGGCGCAGTTCTGCGGCATCCCATTGCTGGGCATGGCCCACTGCCCGCCTGTGCCCAGCCCACCGGGCCTCAGCGTGGTGGCTGCCCGCGACAATGGCCGTCTGCACCTCGTACTGGCCTACCTGCCCGATGCCCTTTCCACCACTGAAGTATCCATTATCGAAAATAGATTCAGAACACTGGTCGTCAGTGGTTTATGATATGGAATAATTACCGATAGGCTCGGCTCTTCCCGCCCATTGCCCACTTTTTTTCTCCCTTGGCTGCCGTCATTGCCATATATCGGTAAATTGTCTCTATATTGGCTGCCCAAATGTTGAATTACACAACATATCAGCGGTCAGGGTCCAGGTTCCGTCATAGGACACGGAGGTCTCTACTAAGGCCGTCCATTCGCGCTCCGGCAACCATTCTCGGAAGTCCGGCAATCATCCCCGAAGGTTCGGCAACCATTCTTGGAAGTTCGGCAATCGTCCCCGAAGGTTCGGCAACCATTCTTGGAAGCCCGGCAACGGTCCCCGAAGCTTCGGCAGCAGTTCTCAAATTCAATCCTTTCACTTAATAATCCAACAAAATGGCAGACGTAGTAAAAGCAGACGACCTGGGCTTTGTGGCCCAATTGAAGAATTTCAGCGAAAAGATCGGCACCTATTCCACCGACCTCGGTTTAACAGCCGTTCAGGTGGCCGCCATAGTAGCCGATTCGGCCTATCTCAGCTTCACTGTGCTGGGTGCCATTCAGGCCAAGGAATATGGGCAGGCATGGACATCGCGCAAGGACAGGTTGCGCAACGGTGGAGCGGCCACCATGGGCACCTTTCCTGCAAGCGTTGATGTGAGCACCCCGCCTCCGGTCGTGCTTCCGGGCCTCGAGAAACGCTTCCGTGCGCTCATCACCACCATCAAGGCCCACCCGGCCTACAACAACGATATGGGTCAGGACCTCGGCATCGTTGCCGCCAATGCGGGGGAGGAGCTCACCGCACCGACTCTCAAGGTGAAACGCGATGGCGAGACAGTCGTTATCGGTTTCTCCAAGGGCGACAACGATGGTGTGCGCATCTACAGCAAGCGCGGCAGCGAGGTGGCCTTCACCTTCCTTGCGCTCGACACCAAGACCCCGTATGTGGACAACCGCCCCAACTTGGTGCCCGGCACGCCCGAGAAGCGCGAGTACTATGCCAAGCTGTTCGATGACGCGGCAGAGCATGGCGACCCGAGCGACACCGTGAGCATTACCCTGTGATCTTTCCATGTAGAGACGCCATGCATGGCGTCTCTACTTTTTTTAATAATGGCGGTTGCCGAAAAGCCAATAATAGAGTAGGCGATGCTACATCAATACTTAATTATGAAGATTCTTTATACGGTTTTTTTTATTGTTTGCGTTGTATTCAGTGGTTTTGCGCAAGATCAGATAATCATGAAAAGTGCGGAGGAGCTAAAAGGGAAGGTTGTAGAAATTAAAATAGACCGCATCGTTTACAAAGATTTTGACAACTTGAATGGCCCTACCATTGAATTAAGAAAATCGGATGTTTTCATGATTATTTATGAGAACGGTAAAATTTACAAGGTTGAAGAATTAGCCGCTGCACCCAGTCAAGTTAAAGTGGTTTCTGAGCCAGAGCCAGAACCAGACCCTCGCGCAAATCATATTGTTTCATTCTTTACGAATTTGCCAATGGTCCGTTCAAAAAATAGTCAAGAAACTGTTGGAGTTGGGGTGGGCTTTTCATATGAATATCAAACCAAAGGTAAAGGATTTGGTCTGAAATTATCACCAACCTTTTCTCGGATTAGCTTCGATACTGACGTTTGGAGCTGGAATGTCGGGGTCTCGCCAAGATGGTATTTGGTTAAGAAAGCTCCTGGTCAATTTGGCTTGGGACTAGAGGGTAGTGTTGGCACTTTCTTTAAGCCTGAAAGCACTCCAAGTAATTATCAGTCGCTTTTGGTTTCAGGACATTTTATACTAGCGACCCATTTATATTCACGTTCAAAGTTCAATGGTAATATCGAGGTAGGGTTGGGATATGAATACTGGAAACAAAGCTATTCATATTCAAATACAGATTGGTATGGGAACAATCAATCTAATTCTATATTAGAAGAGGTAAGCCTGTTTAGTTTCTTTCTTAGAATGAGTATAGGAGGACGACTTAGTCGGAAATAAAGAACTTTTATCCGCCCCCAGCCCTTGCAAGTGTTCCAAAGAATCACTCGTGCGGAACATAACACGCACAGTTTGTAACTGGGCATACTAACGGTTCATTTTAAAGCCCCGCCCCACCAAGGCGGGGCTTTCTTTTTGGCCCAATTTGAGCGGCATTCGGCTTATGTGGCTTACTTTTGAAAGCGCACTACACGCTATCAGATGGACTACATCCTCATTCCAACTAACTCAAAATCTGAGACCGCCTTCTTTCTCGATCTGCTGAAAAAGATGCGCAAAGAGGCATCTCTGTTCACCAGCGAAGAAATGGAAGACACCCTATTGCTTTCCGCCATGAAAGATGCCGAAAGCGAAGGAATTGGTTCGCTCGAAAAGGCAAAAGCACACTTGAAGGCAGCCTGAGCACACCCCAAGCATCAAGTTCTATTAGGCCCCGCCCCTACCAAGGCGGGGCTTTCTTTTTGACATGGTCTCATGCGTGTCCCTCCTGTACGAAAGCCCTACTTTTGCACAAAGCTTCGCACCATGCCGGTCATTTCCATGTTCTATGGCATCATCGTGATGATGTATTTCTTTGACACCGACAGGCACAATCTTCCCCATGTGCATGTGAAATATGCAGAGTTCACCGCTGTGATCGCCATCGGTTCGCTCGAGGTGCTTCAAGGCAACCTGCCTAACAACAAACTCAGGCTCATCATGGCCTGGATGGAGATACACCGCGATGACCTGATGGCAAACTGGGAATTGGCCATCAACGGTGAATCCCTTTTCAGAATAGACCCTTTAAAATGATCCCTATGAGAAAGGTGAAAGAAGTGCTGCCCTTGCCCGGATTTCAACTGCAAGTGGTG
>JBFYQB010000074.1:0-2554 GCA_041302955.1 Flavobacteriales bacterium | reverse complement strand
GTATTGGGGACCATCTAAAGTGGGCATTTGAACCCAATGGATAGCTTTGGTCCATGACTGTGACAATGGTTACAGCAGGCCCGAAGATGACAAGGTACCTTTGTCCCCGCATTCGTTCTGCCGTTAGGCCGTTCACGGATCTTTGCAGGTAGGATGGTGCGGATACATTGCATTTTGAACCTCATTCACAACCGAACAACCTCCCAAACGATGAAAAACATCCTGCTGATCACACTACTGGCCTTTGGATTCGGAGCTTGCTCCAATGGTCAGAACGCACAAGGCCAAGGCAAGCACAACATCATCACCGCAGATGAATTTGCCAAGCGACCAGCCAATGCACAGTTGGTCGATGTGCGCACACCAGGAGAATGGAACGAGGGAATCATTGAAGGAGCGCTGCTCATTGATTTTCAGCAGGCCGATTTCAAGAAGAAGATCGAGAAGCTGGACCGGTCCAAGCCGGTATATGTCTATTGCGCTGTGGGCGGCCGTAGTGGCAATGCCTCGCGCATGATGCAAGAGATGGGATTCAAAGAAGTGAATGACCTGAAAGGCGGTATGGGCGCGTGGTCGGGCGCTAAGAAGCCTGTGGTAAGACCTTAGGTACGTAACACGCATGGAGAACATGAAAGCCTTGCCGGTCATCTTTTCGGTTATCGTGCTTGCTGTGATGGCAAGTGCCTTTGGCTGCACAGATGGGCCGCAGGAAACGGTGAGATCCAACGTGCAGTATCTGAACGGTGCCGATGAGGTCACCTTCAGGAAGATCGGGAAGGAAGTGGCCGATTCTGTCGGGGCATCGCTGAAAGGGAAACTGATGTTGGCCATGGAGCAAGGCGGTCCATCCAACGCGGTCGCTTTCTGCAATGTGAACGCATTGCCGCTTACGGAATCCTACTCCAAGAACTACGATACCACTGTGAAGCGGACGTCTGACAGACTGCGCAACAAGAAGAACGTACCGAACGACATCGAGGCCGAGATAATTGCCGCATACCGGGCCGAACAGGCCTTGAGCAAGCCATTGCTGCCGAAAGTGGCCATTGATGCCCAGGGCAGAAAGGTGTTCTACGCTCCTATTTTCACCGCTGCGCCCTGCTTGGCATGTCATGGGAATGAGGCCAATATGGATGCCGAACTACGTGCAAAACTGACGGAACTCTATCCAGATGACAATGCCAAGGGATTCAACATTGATGAACTGCGTGGCATTTGGAGCATAACCTTCAAAACAAGCTGAATCATGGCAAACTTCAATGATATCATCAACAGTGAAAAGCCAGTGCTGATCGATTTCTTCGCCACTTGGTGCGGACCATGTAAAATGATGGGCCCCATATTGGAGGAAGTGAGTCGTAAGGTGGGCGATAATGCCCGCGTACTGAAGATCGATGTGGACCGCAACCCACAAGTGGCGGCCAAATATCAGATACAGGGCGTGCCTACCATCATGCTGTTCAAGAATGGTAAGATGCTTTGGCGCCAATCGGGCGTGGTGAGGGCCGATCAGTTGGTCAAGGTGGTGAACGAGCACATCTGATAGCTCTTCCGTTCTTCAGAACATTCCGCCCTACTTCATTTGTTCATTACCAACTTTCACTGGTCTGTTATGGAACACTACTTTGATATTTTTCTCCGCTCTTTCAGCGAGTATGGCAATTATCTGATCAGCGAGATACTCTTCACCTACGACTATAAGCCATGGTGGGAGAACTACTTCTATTGGCTCATCCTGCTTTCCATCGGTGTTTGGGGTTTGGAACTGGCCCTGCCATGGCGCAAAGGACAGAAGGCGTTGCGCAGGGATTTTTGGCTGGACGTGTTCTACATGTTCTTCAACTTCTTCCTGCTGTCCCTTATTGGCTACAATGCGCTGTCCAATATAGGTGTGGAGCTGTTCAACGACCTTCTTGGGCTGTTCGGTGTCACCAACATGGTAGCCCTCAATGTGGCCACATGGCCCGTATGGGCTCAGTTCGGCCTTATGTTCCTGCTGGCCGACTTCATCCAGTGGAATGTGCACCGGTTATTGCACCGCGTGCCGAGGCTCTGGGAGTTTCATAAGGTGCACCACAGCGTGAAAGAGATGGGTTTTGCGGCCCATCTGCGGTTTCATTGGATGGAGACCATCGTTTACAAGACCATACAGTACATCCCGCTGGCCATGATAGGTTTCGGGCTCCAGGATTTCTTCATCATGCACATGTTCACCCTGATCATCGGGCATTTGAATCATGCCAATCTGAATCTGGACTATGGGCCATTGCGCTACATCCTCAACAACCCGAAGATGCACATCTGGCACCACGTGAAGCAGCTGCCCAAGCAGTATCCCAACGGGTTCAATTTTGGGATAAGCCTGAGTATCTGGGATTATATCTTCGGCACTGCGCTCATTCCATCAGACGGCCGCGACATTGAGCTGGGCTTTGATGGAGACGAGTCCTTTCCGCAGGGATTCGTTGGGCAGGAACTGCACGGGCTGACCAAGTGACCGGACGGGTCAACGCTTAAAGTTGGCCTCGTATATCGCCACCCAATCCTCTACGGT
>JBFYQB010000073.1:0-7760 GCA_041302955.1 Flavobacteriales bacterium | reverse complement strand
TTAAACTCAATCTCCATTATCGTTACGGACAATGGGCCGACTGGCTTAGTTTCCTTGATAAGGTGGAGATGAATTATGAGATGGATGACTCTGAAGTGAGCATTTCAGACGTGGCCTATTTTGCCACAGCATTGGCCGGAATTGACAAGACCATCCGAATTTCTGGAGAAGTACATGGCCCTGTGAATGCACTTAACGGCAGAGGTCTCAACATCTGGTACGGGCGCAGCACCAATCTACAAGGGGATATCGACATGGACGGCCTGCCCAACATGGCCGAAACCTTCATGTACCTGAATCTGAAACGGCTGGTCACCAATTATAATGACCTGATAACCTTGCCGATACCGCCATTTGACCAGAATAGAAGTCTTCCTATCCCACCTAATGTGGCCAAGTTGGGCACATTGGATTTCAAAGGGAACTTCACAGGCTTCATCAATGATTTTGTGGCATACGGACGGCTCAATACATCTATCGGTCAGCTGCGCACCGACCTTTCGCTCAAGCAGAATGAAAAGACCAAGGTGTTCTCCTACAAGGGGAAACTTGCCAGTACCGATTTTCAGGTAGGTACGTTCATTGGCACAGACAACGTGGGGGCCGTCTCGCTCAATGCCACCATTGATGGCAGCGGGCTCTCAGCCAAGGATATTGCCGCCAAACTGGAAGGAAGCGTTATCAGTGCCGAACTGTTAGGCTATGCCTACAAGAACATTGAGGTCAATGGCAGCTTTGTGAAAAGTACCTTCGAAGGTGATTTTACGATTTCGGAGGAGAATATCGCCCTGAATTTCAAGGGCTCGGTAGATCTTAATGGGGAACTCCCCAAATTCAACTTTCACAGCGAGGTGGACCATGCGAACCTCTATGCATTGCATCTGCTCAAGAACAGAGAAGATGCTACTGTCAGCGGAGTTATGGATGTCAATTTCACGGGCAACGACATTGACAACATTCTTGGCTCTATTGTACTTAGTAAGGTCAATTACCAGCAAAAAGGAGGAAAGCTCTTCGCTTTCAACGACTTTGAGCTCAATGCCACTCAGAATGCCGGGCGCAAATCCATCAAGTTGCGTTCCGATATCATGGATGCCGAATTTGTGGGACAGTTTGCCTTCCGCAATTTTCCCAAGGCCATAAACAATATCATAGCCAAGCATTTGCCAAGTTATGCATCGGGTTTCGATGTGCTTAAGCCGGGCGAAGGCATTGAGTTTGATTTCAATGCCCAGTTGAAGGACTTTGGTATCGTGGCCTATTTTGTAATCCCGGATCTGGCCATAAGCGACAGCTCGCATATAGAAGGCAGTTACTCTTCTGTGCGCAACGAACTGCACCTCGAGGGTGTGATGCCGAAGCTCACCTACCGCACAACCGTTTTCAATGATGTGCAGATAAGCGCTCAGAATCCAGGAAAGGAATTTGAATTGAGCGTTTTGGTAGATGATCTCAGGTTTACAGACAGTCTGTTCATTGCCGATCTCGAAGTGCGCACCTTCACCTTCAGCGATAGTCTGGGGCTCCGTATTCTGTGGAACAACAATTCCAAGCTGGAGAACAGTGCCGACATTCAAGGCGTGGCCTCATTTCCGCGCAATTCACAGGTCAGTTTCCGTTTCAAGGATTCACGCGTCACCGTTGCCGACACCGACTGGATAGTTGTGCCCAACAATCTGCTTACAATTGATAGTTCTACGTTCCATTTTCAGAACACAGCATTTTCCAACGGTGGTCAGTCCATCGGGGTGGACGGTTTCATCTCCAAAGACCCCAAAGAGAAACTCAATGTCCATCTGGGCAATTTCGATCTCGCCAATTTGAACCTGCTTACCAAAAAGGCGGGCCTTGCCCTTGCCGGACTGGTCAGTGGCGATGCACAGCTTTCCAACCTCTATGCCCAACCATTTGTCACCAATAGATTGACGGTCGATTCGCTGAAGGTGAACAACGTTTTGATCGGGTCGGGCAAGGTGGATAATGTTTGGCAGCCGGACACCCGAACAATCGATGTGAATGCCCTGCTGGCCAGAGGTGATGGCACTGGCCTCAAGATCGAAGGTAAGTTCATGCCCGGCCCTGATCGAAAACAGAATTTCGACATCGACCTTCAGATGGACCGTCTTCCCCTTTCGCTCGCCAGTCCTTACATCGCCAAGGTGCTCAGTGAGGTGGAGGGCACTGCAAAGGCGGTAATATCACTGCGTGGAACTACCTCCGATCCAGACTTGACCGGATATGTGGACCTTGAGAACGTCAGTGTTCTTTTTAATTACCTGAACACGCATTTCACCATATCAGACAGGGTCATCATTAAAAAGGATGGATTCTATCTCAATGAGATAAAAGTTCAGGACGAACGGGGAAAGGAGGGAAGCATAAATGGTTGGGTTAAGCACACGAAATTCAAGGATTTCAGATTCGATGCCACCCTCGAGGCAAATAACTTCTTTGCTATGAATACCACATCGGCCCTCAATCCGCTGTATTACGGAAAAGCCTACGGCACAGGTCTTGTCCACTTTTCTGGAGTTCCGAAGCGGATGCATCTGGACCTCAGCATGCGCACAGACCGTGGGTCACGATTCTTCATCCCTCTGTTTGGCGCCAAGAGTGTCAAAGAGAGCAACTTCATCACATTTGTCAAGGCCGCTGGCACCGAAGAGGAAGAGGATCCTCTCACAAAGTTTCAGGTCGACTTCGCTAATTTGACCATGGACCTGGATATTCAGGTTACTCCAGATGCCGAAGTACAGCTCATATTCGACCCGACCGTTGGCGATATCATCAAAGGCAGCGGCATGGGGGATATTCGTATGTCGCTGGATAGGAATGGCGAGTTCAAGATGTTCGGTGAGTTCACCATCACAAAAGGGGAGTACCTGTTCACCTTGCAGAACATCATCAACAAGCGTTTCTCGGTTAAACCGGGTGGCCTCATCAATTGGAGCGGCAGTCCCTACAACGCGCTCGTCAATCTTGAGGCCGTCTACAGTCTTCGCACCAATCTGGCCGACCTCATGTATCCCGATACGAATGCCACCTATCAAAGGCGCATTCAGGTGGATTGCGTGCTGAAGATGACCGACAACCTGCTTAATCCGAACATCGCCTTCGATATCGATCTGCCCAATGCTGATGCTAGTGCCAAGGCCGATGTGATCAATAGGATCGGGATAGGAAACGAACAGGAGATGAACCGACAGGTGTTCAGCCTTTTGGTGCTCAACAAATTCATGCCTACAGAAGATCAGAACATAGCAAGCGAGGCCGGTGGATTCTTCTCTGCAAACTCTGCCGAGCTCCTTAGTAATCAGCTCAGCAGTTGGCTGTCACGCATCAGCAACGACTTTGATGTAGGGCTCAATTATCGTCCTGGAAGTAGCACTGTCGAAAGCGATGAGGTCGAGGTGGCCCTCAGTACACAGCTCTTCAACAATAGGATAGTTGTAGATGGCAACGTAGGTGTGGCCAACAATCGTAGCTCTCAAAGCGGACAGAGCAGTAGTAATATCGTGGGTGATGTGAATATCGAATACAAGATCACTGCCGATGGCAAATTCCGTGTGCGCGCATTCAACCGTAGCAATGATGTCAGTGCCAATGCGCTTGTCACCAACAACGCTCCATTCACGCAAGGAGTAGGCGTCAGCTATCGCAAGGAGTTCAATAATTGGGCAGACCTTTTCCGCTCCAAGAAGAAAGCCAAACAGAAGCAGGTCGTTGCCCCAAAGCTTACACCAATGTTACCCGAAGAGCTCGACTCCGACCAGATTCCCGCAGGCAACTAATGCAACTGCGAAATCCACGCGCAGTTCATTTCACTTTCTGAACAGCTAACTTTGCCGTCTCAAACACACACACACACACATCCATGTACCGTCTTCTACTCGCATCTCTTGTTTCATTCTCGTTGTTCACTTCTTGTGATCAACAGACCGGCAGTGATGCTGCTGCTGCCGACACTACCGATTCATTGAGTGGTTGGTATGGGGAGCAATTTGAAATTGCCGAGGTGATTCCAGCGTCTCAGTTGGACGGGATATCAACCGATTCATTGCCCAATGAAGTGGTCATCGAGGCCGAGATACTCGAATGCTGCCGTAAGAAGGGTTGCTGGATGACCATCGATATGGGAGAGGGCAAAAGCATGCGTGTCACCTTCAAGGACTATGGCTTCTTCGTTCCGCTCAATGCGGATGGACGCGTTGCCACACTAAAAGGAGCCGCTTCTGTAGATACGGTCGATGTGGAAACATTGCGCCATTTTGCAGAGGACGCAGGTAAATCCAAAGAGGAGATCGAGGCCATTACCGAGCCCGAATATGAGCTCACATTCGAGGCCACAGGAGTTCTCATCAAGTAGGTCTCAGGCTTTCGCGGGATGTATCTCTCGTCCCATGGCGGGATGAGTCTGTGCATGGGTTCATCCCACATCCCAATTACTTTGAACGGACGACTTGCGCCTATTGCCTACTGACCCAGCAGGCCGGCAATGATGTCTTCAACCGTCACTCCTTCGGCTTCCGCCTTGTAGTTCTTTACAATACGGTGGCGCAATATCGGATTGGCAACTGCCCGAACATCCTCAATATCAGGCGAGAATTTGCCGTTCAACGCAGCATGGCATTTTGCACCTATCACCAGAAATTGTGATGCCCGCGGTCCTGCACCCCAGTTCACATACTCGTTCACCTTCGGGGTTGAAAGCGCTGTGTTAGGGCGCGAACTCGCTGCCAGCTTCACCGCATATTCATACACGTTGTCCGCCACAGGCACCTTGCGCACCAATTGTTGGAAGGCGATGATCTGCTCTGCCGTCACCACATTCTTCAGTGTCACCTTAGCATCAGTGGTCGTGCGTTTCACCACGTTCAGTTCCTCAGCATAGCTTGGATAGTCCAGCCATACATTGAACATGAAACGGTCCAGCTGTGCTTCTGGCAATGGGTAGGTACCTTCCTGTTCTATAGGGTTCTGAGTGGCAAGTACGAAAAACGGATTGCCAAGTGCATAGCGTTTCCCGCCTGTGGTTATGGCTCTTTCCTGCATCGCTTCAAGCAATGCGGCCTGTGTCTTTGGAGGTGTCCTGTTTATCTCGTCAGCCAGAACGATATTGGCGAATAAGGGTCCTTTGATGAACTTGAAATTCCTGTTCTCGTCCAGTATCTCGGTGCCTATGATGTCAGATGGCATCAGGTCGGGAGTGAACTGAATGCGGCTGAACTCCAGTCCAAGCGCCTGCGAGATACTGTTCACCAAAAGGGTCTTCGCAAGTCCCGGCACACCCACCAACAGGCAATGCCCGTTGCTGAAGATGCTGATAAGCACATCACGCACCACTTCATCTTGACCTACGATGGCCTTTCCTATCTCGGTTGTCAGCGCCTTGTAAGACGACTGCATGGCCTCCATGGCCTCAACGTCACTTTTATATTCCATCTCGGTTCAATTAACTATTAGCGATTAACATAGACAACGGGCACAGGTTCACATCTCCATCCACAACTGCATCCTTCATCTACCCAAGTCGCAGTACTGTTAATGGATATGGCCCATTGTTAATTGTCCATGGTCTCTTCCTCGGGCGAATTCCACTGGTGTACGAAAGGACAGTCCTTGAAATCACCGTGCACCTTCACAAAGGTCTTCGTCACCTTACTGTTTATCCAATTCTCAATAACAATGTTCTGCTTGTCTGCCAGCGCTGCGCCTTGTATCTTCTGATAGTCATCTTGCAGATTGGCTACGTGAGGCTCAGAGCGCGACTTGAGGTAGAACAGGTTGTAAGATTCCTTGCCATCAGGCGATTGCGACTTCACAGCCCGCGATATGTCTCCCGCCTTCATGTTGTCCACCGTCAGAAACAGCTTTTGGTCAATGCTGCTCAATTGCTCCATGTCAAACTTTGATGATGCCGTCTGTGGGTTGTACACCATACCTCCGTTGATGCGGCTTTCCTCATCATCAGAATATTTTTCGGCAGCTTCTGCAAAGGTTATCTTACCCTCCTTTATCGCTCCGTGCAGACTGTCCAAGAATGTCCGTGCACGTTCCATGTCCAGTATCGAGGTCTTTGGCTTTATCAGAATGTGACGAGCATTCACCTGCTCGCCTCTGCGTTCTATCACTTGCAGGAAGTGAAAACCGAACTGGGTCTCGAACACGGGCGAAACCGAATCTTCCTCCAATCGGAAAGCATAGGCGTCAAACTCGCCCACCATCATGCCGCGCTTGAAAAATCCCAGCTCACCTCCCTTCTTGGAGGAGCCCGGATCTTCAGAATACAGGATTGCCAACGCACGGAATCCTTCACCGTCCATCACCCGCTTGCGCAGTTCCTCGGCCTTCGCCTTCGATTCCGCCTTTTGCGATGTGGTCACTTCGGGCCGCTTCATGATTCTTCCTATTTCCAATTCGGCATTGATGAACGGCAGACTGTCCTTCGGTATGTTGTTGAAATAGTTGCGCACTTCGGCCGGGGTCACCTTCACATCGCCAGTTATCTTCTTCTGCATCTGCTGTGTCAGCAGTTGGTTCTTTATCAGCTCTCGGAATTCATCCTTGATCTCCAGCAGCGACTTCTCGTAGTATTCTTCAAGTTTCTCCTGCGATCCCAGCTGTGCGATGAAATAGTCGAGCCTTCGGTTCATCTCGTCCTCCACTTCGGTCTCGCCTACCTCCAAGCTGTCCACTTTCGATTGATGCAGCAATAGATTGCCGTAGAGCAGTTCTTCCAGCACGATGCATTTGCTGTCGTCATTCGGCTCATAGCCATTGGCCAACATCTGCAAGTACTGGGTCTCCAGTTCAGATTGCAGGGTTATGTTACCACCTACTACAGCTATCACACGGTCGATGGGCTTCTTTTGGGCAAACGCACCCGCGCTGGCCAACACGCAGCATAGGATGAGCAGGGATGTTCGTATCGCGATCTTCATGTGTGGTACACCGTAATGGCAGAATTGCCTAATCATTAAGTATTTTGAACTGGTTCTTTGACACCGCCTCGTTAAAGATGTCTTTCTCCATCTTCTTCACCAGCTCCAACTTGCGTTTGTTCAGGATCACATTGGCAATGTTCGAACGGACATACTCCCGCGGTGCCAGCGTGTTCTTGCGCTTCATTTCCTTGATGTGCACAAAATAATGTGCCGTTGAGTCTTGGAATTCCGAAAGCCCTGCGTCCAGCTCGGGCTCCGATGGCAGCTGCTTCCGCAGATTGCTCACCGGTATCCATTGGTTGTCATTCAGATGCATGGCCATCGCGTGTTGCAACGCCATATCCTCCAATACTACCCTCAGTTCCTCATCATTGGAACGCAGCCATTTGCCCACATTGTTCAGGTCTTTGGTCTGTTTCCCAAATTTTAGGAACACCGCTTTCACCACATCCTCCTGCAGCTCAAAATCACTTTTATTGGCCTCAAAATAGGCGTCTATCGCCTCTTCGCTCACCATGGTGTCCATTTGCTGCCGCACCCACTCCGTCTGATAAAGGTAGATGATGAGCGACCTGCGGTATTCATCCAGCTGCTTGGTCACATCCTTCTGCTGCTCGCTCAAGTTCAGCTCTGCACGGTCCAGCAACAGGCGTTGCGTGGCCCATTGTTGAATGTAGTTCTCCGTGAATAATGTGCTGTCCTCCTTGCTCAGTCCCGAAGGTACCGCGGCTATCAGCTCGTCCAGATACAGTACATGGTCCTTGGCCTCAGCTATGGCTACACGCTCTTGGTCGCTCTCAAAGAGCCCGCATCCCA
>JBFYQB010000072.1:0-39685 GCA_041302955.1 Flavobacteriales bacterium | reverse complement strand
GCGCATTGCTGGGTGGGATGTAAAGATGTTCACCAACTGCCGGTTCGGTATGACGGGCTGGGCTATTGCCGTCACTTCCTATGCCTTTGCGCAGGACGAACTGTATGGCAAAGCCGATTGGAGCATCATCATCTCTGCTGCCCTCATCGTCATCTACCTTGGCAAGTTCTTCATTTGGGAGGCTGGCTACATGCGCTCCATGGATATTATTGTTGACCGTGCAGGGTTTTACATCTGTTGGGGATGCCTCGCTTGGGTTCCGGCCATTTACACCTCGCCTGTGCAGTTCATGGTGCAGCATCCGGTAGGTCTTTCGGCAACTATGGCCGCATTGATCTTTATGTTCGGATTGGCCGCCATCGGCATCAACTACTGGGCCGACCGCCAACGTCAGCAGGTGCGTGCCAGCGATGGCAATACGCTGATCTGGGGCCAGAAACCACATCTCATCCGTGCTGAATATCTTACAGAGACGGGAGAGCGAAAGGAGAATCTGCTACTGGCCTCGGGCTTTTGGGGCGTTAGTCGCCACTTCCATTACCTGCCCGAGCTGAGTGCCGCTTTCTTATGGTCGTGCGCTACAGGATTCACGCACCTCATGCCGTTCTTCTACGTCATCTTTCTCACCATTCTACTGGTGCATCGGGCCTTCCGCGATGATGAGAAATGCAGCAAGAAATATGGACGTCACTGGGAAGAATATTGCAAGGCTGTACCTTACAAGATCATACCCGGAGTGGTGTAAGTCGAGAAGTGGGTCGCACTCAAGTATCACAGGAGCAGAAACGACCAGAGTTCAGTGAACCGATTTTCTGAGCCCATAAAGTTGTAGATGCCGGACAACTTATAAACGCTGCACACGCAAGCGATGTGACTGGCCTTTAAGTTGCAGCTCCGCCACATACATGCCAGGCGCGAGGGCGTCCAGTCTTACCATCTGCCCATTATCTACCTCAGCAGAAGAGATAACAATGGCACCCGTTAATGCAAAGAGCTCCAACCTTGCTCTGTCTGCATCAAAAGTGAAAGACACGGCATTTGCCTCAGGATGCAAGATCACTTGTGGCCTTTTTCTATTGATCACCTCATCCGGAAACGTGGCAATGCCTGTAAGCGTGCAGTTTATAATGGAAGTGGTATCTGCATCCAAGCAGAAGTCGAGGTTGGCAAACTCAAGGTCGTCATTGCCCACATCAATAGTATAGGAGCCCGCCATGGGTACGCAAGGCAGGTTTATTCTGATAGTATAGGATGCCGCAAGATCGGCCTCTATGAACTCGAACACAAACTCACCATTCTCATCGGTCACTGTTGCCCCAAAGGCATTGCCCGGTGGGGTTTTTTCCACTACAACATCAATGAGTGGTATCGGATCGTCCGAAGCAGTTTTTCCAGATGAAACATACACTTTGCCGCGGAATGTGGTATTGCCCGCAGGTTGCACATGCTCCACTATGTCAATATCGAACTGAAATACTTCCGCACATGAATTGATCACCGTCAGTGCCTGTCCCCACTTAGTAGTGTTACCCGAGAAAGTGGGAACAGTGAATGGATAATCAGAAGATCCAGATGCCATCACAATGACCTCAGCATTCTCCGGTACAGACAACGAATAGCTGCCGAATTGGTCTGTCAGTGTCTCATCTGCTGTGGGCCAAACCAGTGATGTACCGGTTGGCGACATCAGCACTTTCACCGCACAATCGATGCACGGCTCACCGGCCACACGCACAGTGCCCACCACCGAACCCTCGCATTGGCCCATGGCCGATTTGAGCATTGGCCCAATGGCCATCAGCACTGAAAATACAACGGATAGAATTGGTCTCATGGTTTTTTTATCGTTTCTACATCCAGTGACAACGGTCAACTGTTCATCAGTTCCTCTAACTCCTCCACTTCCTTCGGAATGTTCTTCATCAGATTCACCGGCCCATCTTCACCGATCAGGATATCATCCTCAATGCGGATGCCCAATCCTTCTTCGCGGATGTAGATACCTGGCTCGCAGGTGAACACATTGCCCACTTCCATTGGCACATCCCAGTTGCCCACATCGTGGGTGTCGAGGCCCAGAAAATGACTGGTTCCGTGCATGAAATACTTCTTATAGGCTGGCCACTTGGGGTCTTGCTTCGCAATGTCCTGTGTGGTGATAAGCTTCAAGTTCACCAACTCCGCCTCCATCAATGCACCTACTTCCTTGTGATATTCCTTTAAGATGGTACCGGGGCGCAACATGTTAATCGCGGCCTTTTGCACGCGTAGCACCGCATTGTAAACATCCTTTTGCCGCTGGGTGAAGGTGCCGCTTACAGGAATGGAACGCGTAAGGTCGGCATCGTAATTGGCGTATTCCGCTCCGATGTCCAAAAGCAGGATGTTGCCCTTTTGGCACTGTTTATTATTGTCGATGTAATGCAGCACGCAAGAGTTGGCACCGGCCGCAATGATGGGCTCGTAGGCAAATCCCTGAGCGCGGTTACGAATGAATTCGTGAATGAGTTCGGCCTCCAGCTCATACTCCCAAACGCCCGGCTTCACCGCCTTCAGCAATCTCCGAAAACCTTTCTCAGTAATGTCGCAGGCCGTTTGCAGCAATGCAATCTCCTGAGGCGCTTTTACCGCACGGATGCGATGCAGCATAGGTGCGCTTCTGCGGTATTCATGCAGTGGATACTGCTCCTTACACCATTTCAAGAAGCGCATATCGCGCGTTTCCACTTTTACCGAAGCCCGGGCATGCTCATTGGTATTGAGGTAGATGAGTGCGCACTCACTGACCAGTGTGGCGAATACGCGCTCAAAATCCTTTATCCAATAAATGGTCTGAATGCCGCTAACTGCGCGCGCCTCTTCCATCGTCAACTTGGCACCTTCCCAGATGGCAATGGTCTCGTTGGTCTCACGTAGGAACAATACCTCGCGATGCGTCTCGTCATGCGCATTGGGTGCCAGCAGCAAAATGGTCTCCTCCTGATCCACTCCGCTCAGATAGAACAAATCGCTGTTCTGTTTGAATTTCATGGTACCATCGGCATTGGTTGGCATGATGTCATTGGCATTGAATACCGCCACACTTTGCGGTTTCAGACCATGGACAAATCGTTTTCTGTTCTGAATGAATAGGGCATTATCGATGCGGTCGTATCTCATTTTCTGCGTGCGCTTAGGCGATTCAAACCTACAGGAAATGGGCAAGATGAACAACCCGTCCAATCGCATCCTTCCGATGAAGGGAGCACGGAACCTAACTTTACCGCAAACACTGCACAATGACCACCATAGCCAATTACATAGATGGAGCTTTCGTTGCCCCCATCAGCGGCCAGTATATCGACAACTACAATCCTGCCTTGGGCAAGGTGTATTCCCATATTCCAGACTCAGACGGGCAAGATGTTGAACTGGCATTGCAGGCGGCCAAACGTGCATTTCCTGCTTGGGCAGCGCTCACCAGGGCTGAGCGTTCAGCTCATCTGCTTCGCATTGCCGACCGCATTCATGAGCAATTGGATGCATTGGCCATGGCCGAATCCATCGACAACGGTAAACCACTTTGGATGTCCAAGCGCGTGGATATTCCCCGCGCATCGGACAATTTCCGCTTCTTCGCCACCGCCATTCTACACGACCATGGTGAGCTCCACGATGCCGATGGCCGATACCTTAACTATACGCTCCGCCATTCAATCGGTGTGGCAGGCTGCATCTCGCCTTGGAACCTGCCGCTCTATCTTTTCACATGGAAAATTGCTCCTGCACTTGCAGCAGGCAATACTGTGGTGGCCAAACCATCCGAAGTGACGCCAATGACGGCCTACCTGCTATCCAAGATCTGTGATGAGGTTGGCTTTCCCAAAGGGGTGCTCAATATTGTGCATGGCCTTGGCGCCAAGGTGGGCGCGGCCATCACCGCCCATCCCGAGATTCCGATGATTTCCTTCACTGGCGGCACGGCAACTGGGGCAGAAATTGCCCGTGTGGCCGCGCCCATGTTCAAAAAGCTGTCGCTCGAACTCGGAGGCAAGAACCCCAATATCATTTTTGACGATTGCGATCTGGCCGCAGCGGTAAGCACCTCAGTCAATTCCTCCTTCTCCAATCAGGGGCAAATATGCCTATGCGGCTCGCGCATCTATGTGCAGCGCGGCATCTATGAGGCATTCAAGAGTGCTTTTGTCGAAAAAGTAGCCCAGATGAAAGTGGGCGACCCGATGGACGACCAAGTGAAGTTGGGTGCTGTGGTGTCCGAAGCACATTTCCACAAGGTACTATCCTACATCGCCTTGGCACAAGAAGAAGGCGGCACGGTGCTAACAGGCGGCACCGCAGCCGAGACTGGACTTGGCGGTTGGTTTATCCGCCCCACGGTCATTGAAGGGCTTCCCGCCACATGCCGCACCAATCAAGAGGAGATATTCGGGCCGGTGGTCACCATCCAACCCTTCGATACCGAAGAAGAAGTTTTGGTTTATGCCAACGGAACGAAATATGGCCTTGCTTCCACCATTTGGACCAGGGATCTGGCACGGGCACATCGCGTGGCCGCGGCCTTGCACACAGGTATTGTCTGGATCAATTGTTGGCTTGTGCGCGACCTACGCACTCCCTTTGGAGGTGTGAAACAATCGGGCGTTGGACGCGAGGGAGGTTGGGAGGCATTGCGGTTCTTCACAGAGCCAAAGAACGTTTGTTTGCCAATTGGTTGATAAGCATTGGCATGTTAACATGTCAGAACGGCCGACTTCCGTCCATGCTCATGCCTTTTGGTCAGCTTAGGTGCAAAACGACCTGGAATTTCTTCAAGATCATGGCTTATCGTTGTGTTGTTGGTCGATTTTTCGAAACAGAATTTCCTGCTTATAGGTTAAATCACCTGTATTTAACTCATTCCCTTTTCAATGGAAACATCAACACCAACTAAGGCCCTAGTTCTAACAGCATCAGAACGTAGGTTTGTCATGGAAATGAACCTATTGAAGCGCATGTCTCTTAAGGAGCTTCTACTTTTAGAGCGTTTCAGAATGCCAATTGGTGTGTGAATTTCGTTGGCGTTAACATCTATTAAGAGATTCCGCACAATATTGGAACGATTTTTCCGTTCATGTGTTGAATCATTAAATAGAACAACGTCATGGAAGAACAACAAGAAAACAAAAAGATGGAGCTTGGACCGAAGTTCAAACTCATTCTCGATGCTCGTACCACCATATATGTCAAGACCAAAGAGGCTTTGACAAACTGGATGGAGAAGTTCCCAAAAGCTCAGGTAGTAGAACTTTACTGAGAAAGGAATCAATTAAAAAAAGAAAGGGCGGACATATGTCCGCCCTTTCTTTTTGTGTCAAAATCCTCACTACTCTCTTAGAATACATACTAAGACCTGCTCCCTATTGGCCTCGGTGTTTAGCATAAATTCACCCGTGCATCGTGCTTTTACCGTCATGTTGGATATGCTTACCAACAAATTCACTGATCTTGACTCAATAAGGAGTAAATGCTATATAAGGCCTGACAGGGCGGCTACAGCCCATGGCAAGAGTCAATCACTCAAAAAATCCAAAATCACTCGAGCAAAAAAAAGAGGCTGACCTTAAAAGGTCAGCCTCCCATATCAAGAATGAATATACCTCTTATTTAATGATCAGCTTACGCATAACTGGCATGCGATTGCCCAACTGGTAAGAGTATACATATGTACCTGGAGTAAGACTGCTCACATCGAAAGAATGAACGTATTCACCTGGGCCGTATTGTTTGTTAAGCGGCATTGCCACCATCTGACCATTCGCACCATATAGAACGATACGTACCAAAGAACCTTCGTTCAACTGAAAACGGAAGTTCGTGATTTCGGTCGCAGGGTTTGGGAAGTTATATACGGCTACCTTACCAGCAGCGAAATCTTCCTCAATACCCGTACCGTTGCTTGATACATCAGCAGTAGCAGAGATATCGGCCGTTGCAGAAATATCGGCAGTAGCAGAGATGTCAGCAGTAGCAGAAATATCAGCCAATCCACCAAGAAGGTCAGAATTGGCAAGAAGGTCGCTATTTGCACCAAGATCAGCTAGACCACCAAGAAGGTCAGAGTTGGCAAGAAGGTCAGAGGTAGCAGAAATATCAGCAGTAGCAGAAATATCAGCGGTAGCTGAGATGTCGGCAACAGCAGAAATATCAGCAGTAGCAGAAATGTCAGCCACAGCAGAAATGTCAGCAGTAGCAGAAATGTCGGCAGTAGCAGAGATGTCCGCCAATCCGCCAATAACGTCCGAATTTGCAAGAAGGTCGCTGTTTGCACCAAGGTCAGCAATACCGCCCAAGGGAGCCACACCTCCACGGTTCACATCCTGATCTCCAGAAACGTCAGCAATTCCAGATGGGCCATTTTCAACGGCTTTCTTCGCAAAAAGAGAAACGTTGCCAGTGTAATAGTCATAGCCTACTACAGAAAAGAATGCAATTGCGGTGATGCCGCCAACCAAGTAATTTTTTTTCATGTCAGTTTATTGAATAGGTTTGAAGGAGGCCACGAATTTATACGAATTTCCTTTTCACCTTATCAACTCCGAATTTTTTCTACAATCCTGCGACCATAGCGCGATTTTGTTTGGTGGCGCAGTCTCCCAGTCCGCCAAGTTGGTCTCCATCACAAAGAACATTTGGAATTTCTGAAGTCGCTGATCTGATGGATGATTCTTGTCCCAATCACGCCATAGCCAACGCACATAATGCTTCAGTGCGGTCTTGTATTTGGGCTGCCGAATAGTCCTCAAATATTTGCTCCAACGTGTGTTCCTATATGTAGCGGCCACTCGTTCTGGTCTATTCCAATTTACAGGAGCTCCATTTTTAAAGATGTCAACGGTATCTCCATTGGCAAGCTCAGCTGGAATCACAAACCAACCATCTGCCCGATATGGTGCTGGGGCAAACATGGCCCAGTTCTGATCGACCTTGAATATGCCAGATACCCAGATCAAAGATTTTGGCACAGGTAAAGCGGTCTCGTCATACTTGTGAAAGTTGAACAACGTGATGTACAATAAACACCAAAGTGCTAGAACCATGACTGCCATTGACTGAGTAGTGGAATAGCGCGAGATCAGACCATTAGGAAAATGTTGAAATGCAGGCCATTCAGGCCGATTGTTAGCTATAGCAATGTATATCTTATCAAGAACGTTTTTTAGCAGGCCAAGTAACTTACCTATTGGCCAAAATAGTGGTGAATGGTTGAAAACAGCGATCAATGCTTGGCCTTTCAAATAGGTATGTCCAATTTCATCCTTTACCACCCATGAATTGTTCTTTCTAAGCTGATCATGAATTGAAGAATCCATGTTGGCCGGAATCAACTGAGCAGAATCGAACAAAAGGAAACGGTTCAATGCAATCACCACATGTTGGCAAAAACCACAGCTTGGGTCGTAGTATATTTTTAGGTTTCGCTGACGAGACTTAATAAAGTATCCCTCCAACTTGTCCCATACCTCCGAAGGCACGAATATTAATATGGCCAATGTGCTGAACACTGGGAATAGCCCTAAGACCATAAAGGTGAAAAAGCTCAACTGAAGGAGGAAAAAACCGATAAGTCCTACAACGCGTACTTTCCAATGCGGCCATGCAACAACAAAAGGTCCTATCCATTCCCAAGCAAGTACTGTCCAAGTCATGCCTTTCAGAAAGTCTACAGGGATTTCTCTGAGAATAAAGTTGAACCGGGAAGCTAACTCGTCTATAGCAATGGCAAAATATACGGCCGTACCATCTGCATGCCATTCAGGTCCATTCTTGAAAAGGGCTGTGAACAGATAGATGTAAAGCACCTGAAGTGTCATCCCGATTGTGCCCATGGTAAATATCTTCTTCGGAAGATGGTCAGACAGACTATTGAATCCATAACGCAGGCTATCAATGGAATATTTAGCCCCCCAAGGCACGAACATGCCCCAGAAAAGCAACATCCTGAGCACAGAATCACCACCATAACATACCAATGGATTGCGATTTTGAATGGACATCACCATAAGCCAAGAGAGAATGGTCATCAATCTTGTGCGATACCCCAAACTGAGCATGAGCGCAAACACCCCAGCAAGCAGAAACATGAATGTCACAAACATGTATGATCCTCCAATTGCATGTACAGAAAAGGTCCAGTTATTCGCAGCACTGAGAAGCATAGTACGTGGAAGTACACCTTGATCAGTGTACATGGAAGTCAGGTCCATCGATCTCGAAATGAGATCCATGATGATTACAAGTCCTGTGAGAACTCGTACAAAGGCAAGCGTACGAGTATCAATAGAGAAAAATCCTTCAAAAATGGAATGCAGCTTCTTCATAGGGGCCGAAAATGGTCAAAATACCTGTCCAAAAGTGCTCTCTCAATAGGGTGGAAATAATGATTTTCATCATTCACCGAATCTCGGATTCTCTACCTTCGTTGACTAAATCATGCACTGAGAAAATACCATGTCTAAAGTCTGTCTGCTCCTTCTGATATTTTGCCCTTTACTATTAAGATCACAGATTTTCAACCCTGATGTACCTGCTTTGCCAGATGGCGAACTCGGACAAGAGTATTCCAACTACGTTTTGGCAACAATTCCCTCAAATACAACTGTAAGTGGTGCTGATGTGTCAGCAATGTTGATTCAACAATTTCCACCTTTGGCACTCTTCATCACTGAGATAAATGGAATGATGCTTCCATTGACAATAACCAGCATAGAGTTTTCGGTTTCTGGCTTGCCATTGGGGATGACAAAAGTTTGTACTCCATCAACCTGTAGATTCAATAGCAATTCCACTGGATCAATCGTGTTTGGCGATGCCCCTTCAGAATCTGGAGATTTTCAAGTAGAAATAGCATCGTACACTCGGGGGATTTTGGATATGGCACAAATTCTTGCGCTATCTGGGACTCCAATACCTGGAATTCCAACCGAATTTGAACTCTCTCAAGGCTTGCACACGCTCTACGACAAGACCTATTCTCTTCGTATAGAGGAACCAAATGGCATTGGTGAGAACAGTGAAGTCAATGGCCTCGTATTGCAGGTAGACCGCGTTTCGAATGAAATTCATGTTGAGTATGTCTCTTCAAATGCCTCCGTAGCCAAATTCAAACTGCTCAGCGCCTTCGGTAGTCTCTTGATTGAAGGCACGGTCAACGTTCTTGAAGGCCCAAATCATTTTCATATCGTACATGACAACTTGTCTATTGGCGTTTACATACTCCATTTTGAAACTAGAGAGGACCTTTCCCGTATCAAGTTTGTCTTTTGAGGTCATATTTATTCAACATGTTGATAACGAGAAACATAGGAGACATTCAACGTGTCGAGACTACTTGTGCCAACTATCATAATTGATGGTAGGAATTGTATTTTAGACTTATCGCAATAATTGCATTGCGGGCCTTTTAATGGCTAAATTCCTGATAATCAAAAATTGTACATTAACCGCCTGAAATCGGCTGCTTCAAAGCACCTTTTTTGAGCATAGGAACTGAACTCAACCCATCGCCATGACGCGAACTCTACGCATTACCCCACTGCTGTTTCTGATAGCTGCTTTCAGCTTTTTCAGCTATCAAAACTCCAAAGCTCAATGTCCTGTCGTTATTCAATCCATTGTAGCTACTGACGTCACATGCAGTGGCGCCAATGATGGAACCATAAGTATAACTATTTCGGGTGGTTTTCCGACCTACACATTTCAGATTTTTAACGGCCCTTTCTTTCAATCTTCTGGGCCTCAAGCAAGCACAACATACCAATTCACAGGTTTGGGTGCTGGCATTTCAGATTATCAAATAATCGTTGTTGGTCAAAATGGCGTTGGTGGTAGCTGCCCCGGTGTTTTGGATTTTGTCACCATCAATGACCCCGCTCCATTCGATATTCAACTTTCCACCATTGATGAAACCTGCCCCGATAGCAATGACGGGCAGGCTTCTGTAGTGGTAACGGGTGGCGTGGCACCGTACACGTACTCATGGCTCCCATTTCCCAATACTGGCACATCGGTAAATGGACTCAATTCCGGAACATATAGCATGACCGTGACTGATGATAATGGATGTTCCCAAAGCCAACCATATACCATTAACCAAGAGCCTGATTGGTCTGTTACATTGACACCTACGGATGTAAGCTGCAATGGTGGTACAGATGGTGCGATATCATCCTCGGGAACATTTGGCGGAACACCGCCTTATACTTTCCTGTGGTCTCCTGATGGTCAGATAACTGAAGATATAGCGGGCCTTGATGCCGGTTCCTACACCCTTACCGTAACAGATGACATAGGTTGCACCTTCACTCCTCCAGCAGTTACGGTGTCGCAACCATCTCCCATTACAATCACTGAGACACACACGAATGTTAGTTGTGATGGTCTCGCAAATGGTGCAATAAACATCTCCGTTTCTGGAGGCACCGCACCTTATAGTTACAGCTGGTCCAATGGCGCGGTTACGCAGGATTTAAATGGTTTGAGTGCAGGATTTTATGTGGTCACTGTGACCGATGATAATGGTTGTACGGCAAGTTTGCCAGTTACTATAATTGATGGTTCAACGCTTTTGGTCTCCTACATCAGCAGCAGCGCAGCGTGTGGTGCGTCTGACGGTGGCATCAATCTTACGGTGTTGGGCGGTTCTGGAAACTATGGATACACTTGGCTCCCTAGTGGACAATCAACTCAGAACCTAAGTGGTTTGGCGGCTGGGATTTATGATGTTACTGTTGTAGATAACGTTCTTGGTTGTTCAGAGCAGGTTACTGTAATCGTAAATAATTTTCCTGGTCACACTGTGGATGGCGTAGTGACCGATGGAACAAATTGTGTCTCTAACAATGGCTCGATTGATGTGTCTGTTACGGATGGAAGCGGTGACTTCACCTACAGTTGGTCAAATGGCCCTGCAACCGAAGATATAAGTGGACTTGCTGATGGCACATACGTTGTCACAGTAACTGACAATATAACTGGATGTGTAGCATTCGGATCATTCCCAGTTCAAGCAGGTAACGAACTGGTGGTGACAAGTGCTCCAACTTCACCTTCCTGTGGGCTCATCAATGGCGCAATCAATGTGAGCGTTACAGGTGGTAGTGCCCCTTATTCATTTGTTTGGTCCAACGGTGCTATTACGGAAGACATCAGTGGTTTGGGAGCTGGTCTTTATACGGTTACAGTGACCGATCTTAACGGATGTTCATTTGATACCACACTGAACCTAAATAACCAAGGGTCGCCATCAGTAAGTGGTACTGCCGTCAATCCAACATGCACAGGAACGTCCAACGGTTCTATAAGTCTTGTCGTTTCTGGTGGTGTGGGGCCGTTCACTTATACTTGGTCAAATGGAGCGAGCACTCAGAATTTGAGCAACCTTTCTGGGGGAACCTATAATGTAATTATCACCGATCAAGGTACAGGTTGTCAGGTCACGCAGTCATTCACGTTGACAACACCACCAAATCTCGGAGGTCAGTTAAACATTACTCCCGTAGGCTGTTTCGGTGCGACTAATGGCTCGATAGATGTTACCCTGTTTGGTGGAACAGCACCATATTCTGTGGTGTGGAATCCTGGAAACATAAATTCGGAAGATCTTATCAATGTTGCGGCAGGCACTTACATTGGTGTTGCTACCGATGCCAGCGGATGCTCAATTACTGGTCAATTCACAATCAATCAGTCCCCACAAATTGTACTTACAGAAACTCATGTTAATGTTTCCTGCAGTGGCGCAAATGATGGTTCTATCAATCTTTCGGTATCTGGAGGTGTCGCACCTTATACCTATTCATGGCTTCCCGGTGGGGAGGTAACGCAAGATCTTAGCAACCTTGGTCCAGGACTCTATACAGTAACGGTTACAGACAATCAAGGATGTAGCAATAATCTCTCAATTACCATTACTCAGCCAAATACTTTCCTGCTTAATCCTACTTCCACAAATGCAACTTGCAATGGGTCATGTAACGGAACGGCAGGTGTAAACGTGACGGGAGGTACAGCTCCGTACACTTATACGTGGACACCGAACATAGGAACCGGTGCTAGCATTAGCAACCTGTGTGGAGGTTCTTATCAAGTATTGGTTACAGATGCCAATGGTTGTTCTGATATAGCTCAATTCACTATAAATGACAATCAGATTCAAGTATCAATGGCAAGCACCAATGTGAGTTGCAATGGGGATTGTGATGGAACTGCTACAGCTACGGTAACGGGAAGTAATGCTCCATTCACATACTTATGGCAGCCCTCTGGAAGCACAGGCCTTGGTCTTTCGAGTCTCTGCGCTGGAACTTATACATTCACCGCCACGGATAATATAGGTTGCTCTGTACAGCAAACAGTTTCCATTACCGAACCGAGTCCTATCATTATCACATTGGATGTTACCGATGTGAGTTGTAATGGTGCCTCTGACGGTTCTATTGATATGACCGTAACAGGCGGCACAGCACCGTACATATATCAGTGGTTCCCAGGCGGCCAAACCACTGAGGACATCAATAACCTGCCTGTTGGAGATTACTCTGTAGTAGTAACCGATGCGAATGGTTGCACATCAAGTCAGATAACATTAGGGGGATCGTTTGCGGGTGGAACTTTGGCTTTACCTGATGGTAATGGCGTTTCTTACAACACTTCGATTGCCATTACCGGATTCCCTTCCAATAGCACCATCACATCTGCCACAGACCTTCAAGATATCTGTATCAATATGGAGCACTCCTATCTTGGTGATCTGGAGATGAGTCTTACATGTCCAAACGGCCAGACCGTGGTTTTGAAGCAATACCCTGGAGGCGCAGGCACCTATCTTGGCGCGGCAAATGATGCGGGCGCAAATGGAACTCCTGGAACTGGTGCCGAATATTGTTTCTCTGCAACTGCATCCTTTGGAACAATTCTGCAAGAGAACACGAACGGAAACTGGGTCACAGCGGGTAATGCTCCTAGTAATTCAATGACCCCGGGCACCTACACTCCTTTCCAGTCCTTCAATGGCTTTATAGGTTGTCCTCTGAATGGTAACTGGACCGTCACCGTTACGGATAATCTCAGCATAGATGATGGTTTCATATTCGATTGGAGTCTGAATTTCGGTGGATCAGGCAGCAACGACTCACTGGCCACAGTTAACGAACCAGTTCCAATACAAATTTCCTCTAGCGTAACCGATGCTTCTTGCGGAGTGTGCGATGGCAGTGTGACTGTTACACCATCTAATGGTCAGGCACCCTATTCATACCTATGGAATACAGGCGCAACCAACTCAACTTTGAACAACATATGTGCTGGAATATATCAGGTTGAAGTGACCGATGCCAACGGCTGTACCAATACATTTTTTGTTCCTGTTGACAATACTACAGGTCCAACCTCTGGTAATCCTGTGATCACAAATACCAGCTGTTTTGGCATTTGTGATGGCTCTGCTACGCTAAACCCTGTCGGTGGCTCTACTCCGTATACCTATCAGTGGGTACCAGGTGGACAAAACACGAACAGCGCGTCTGGTCTTTGTGCTGGAACTTACTTCGTCCAGATTCAGGATGCGGACGGATGTATTTATACAGAACCTGTTACTATTGGGTCCCCGGCACAAATTCAAATTGGCCAAACCGTTACTAACTCGAGCTGTGGTCTATGTGATGGTGTTATTGCGCTCACTCCCATATCTGGAGTTGCCCCATTCACTTACGATTGGTCACCTGCTGTTGTAGGCAACGTATCAAATGCATCAGGTTTGTGTGCTGGTGTCTATAACATCACAGTCACGGATGCTACAGGTTGCGAAGAACCTGTGACGGTATTGTTGAATGATTTTCCATCTGCAACGCTATTTGTAGTAGGTACAGATCCGCTTTGTGACGCTGCCTGCAATGGCAGTGCAACTGTAACCACCACAGGTGGTACGGCCCCATTCAGCTTTGTATGGGATGATGCTGGCACGCAAACCACTGCAACAGCAAGTGGTCTCTGCGAAGGGCTTTACACCGTTACCGTTACAGGCGCGGATGGTTGTATTTCAGTGGGTCAGACCACGATTGAGGCTCCAGATCAAATCGGTCTTTCGCTGCTTATTATCGACAACGGAACGTGTGCTGGCAATTGTGATGGCGCTATTACAGTGATTCCTTCAGGTGGAACCATTCCCTTTACTTATCAGTGGAATGACCCTGCCACTCAGATCACTGCGACCGCTGGAAACTTATGTGCGGGCACATATTCTGTAGTTGTAACAGATGCAAATGGATGTACTGATGTTGTTAATGGAACAGTGAATAATCCTGTCGGGCTTACTGCCTCTGTAGTGGGTACAGATGTTACCTGCAATGGCATTTGTGATGGCACTGCCTCAGTGACCGTTCAAGGCGGAACCGCTCCATTCAATTACTTATGGGACGATCCAGCCGCACAGACCACCGCAATTGCCACTGGGCTGTGCGCAGGAACTTATAGTGCAACGGTGACCGATGCGAACAATTGTGATTTTGTGGTAAGTATCACCATAAATGAACCCGCACCAATCAACATTGCTTTCAGTAATATCATAAACCTTCAATGTGACGGAGTCTGTGTAGGTGAGGCTACTGCAAATGTCACCGGAGGTGTTGGTCCGTACTCTATAACATGGAGTGATCCAGCATCGCAAACAACCCAGACTGCAACGGGACTTTGCGCTAGCAGTTATATTGTTTCGGTGGTTGATGCAAATGGCTGTGTCCAAACGGCCTCGGTTTCCATTACAGGACCGAATGGATTGACCTCAGTAATCACATCTCAGGTGAATGCTTCTTGTAATGCTGCTTGTGACGGTACGGCTACGGTAACTGCCTCTGGTGGAACCGCACCCTACACGTATCAATGGAATGACCCTGCCAACCAAACTGGAACGGTTGCTAATGGATTATGTCCAGGAGCAACATCCGTTACTGTGACGGATGCAAACGGATGTATATCTATTTCTACTGTTATCATTGCTCAACCTGCTGTACTGTCTGCGAGCACAACTGCCAACGATCCAGACTGTTTTGGCATTTGCGATGGAACGTCAACGGCCTTCACAACAGGTGGTACATTTCCATACTCCTACCAATGGAATGACCCTAATGGGCAATCCACTATCACAGCATCAAATCTTTGTCCTGGACCTTATGATGTTATTGTTACGGATGCGAATGGCTGTATTGCAAATGCTTCTGTGAACATCTTCCAGCCAACGGAGATCACTGCGAATTCTACTGTTACAAATGCGACCTGTGGACAATGTAATGGACAAGCAAGCGTAGCACCCACGGGTGGTGTTCAGCCATATACATACCTGTGGGGCGATGGCCAAACAACCTCAACTGTAACAGGACTGTGCCCAGGGGTATACAATGTTGATGTTATCGATCAATTTGGTTGCATACAGAATTTCATCATTCCAGTAAATAATGATGGGGCTCCAACAAGCGCGACAGTTACAACTACTGATGCTTCTTGCTTCGGAGTTTGTGATGGCTCGGCTTCCGTTAACAACATTGTTGGTGGTACCGCTCCTTACACTTACCTATGGGTGCCAGGAGGCCAGACCTCAAGTTCTATATCAGGAGTTTGTGCTGGTGTCTACAATCTACAGATAATAGATAGTCTGGGATGTATATTCACACAAGCTGTAACTATCTCTGAACCTGCTCAGATCATTCCTTCGTATTCATCCATCCCTGCCACTTGTGGAAGTGCAAATGGCGGTATAACCCTAACGCCATCTGGAGGTGACGGAGGTCCTTACACCTATTCTTGGAATCCTAATGTCTCGTCTACAAACTCAGCAACGGGATTGGCGTCAGGAACTTATGCTGTAACTATAACGGACGGTAGCGGATGTAATGCTTCGGTAGTGGTACCAGTAAATAATGTCAACGGCCCACTGCTAAGTACTATTAGCACCGATGTTTCTTGCAATGGAACATGTGATGGAACAGCTACTGTAACCGCAACTGGTGGAACAGCACCTTACTCCTTTAACTGGAATGACCCTGCTACTCAAACGACTAGCAATGCTACAGGGCTCTGTGCAGGTTCATACAGTGTCACTGTTACGGATGCAAATGGATGTATTACTGTTGGTCAGGTCACTATAAGCGAGCCAACTGTAATCTCTGTCAGCCTGCCCTTGATAACAGATGCTAGTTGCTTTGGAGCATGCGATGGAGAAGTTACCATCATTGCCTCTGGGGGAACTCTTCCTTACACCGTTAGTTGGTCTCCTTCTGGTGGTAACCTGCCCACCGCAACTGGACTTTGCGCAGGAGTCTACACTGCCACAATTAGTGATGCGAATGGCTGTTCAGTAACTTCTGCAATAACTATAGATGAACCGAATGCTATTGTTATAAATACTTCAAGTCTGGATGCTTCCTGTTTTGGGGTGTGTGATGGCGAAGCATATGCTTCAGCTTCTGGAGGTACTGGTACATTCTCATTTACTTGGAATGACCCTTTGCTGACTGCAAATGATACTGTTGTAGCACTCTGTGCGGGCGTCTATACAGTTGTTGTAACAGATATTGCTGGTTGTGAGGACTCGACTCAAGTGACCATTGCGGAGCCATCTGACATTATTGTAACCACATCTGCTCAAGGTGTAAGCTGCAATGGGGATTGCGATGGCGAGGTCTATGTATCTGCTACAGGTGGAACTGCACCCTATGATTATCAATGGACAGACCCAGCACTTACTCAAAATGACACCGTTACGGCCTTGTGCCCAGGAATCTATAACGTTATTGTCACTGATGCGAATGGCTGTACAAACGCCAGTGCAGCAATCGTTACTGAACCACTTCCACTTGTGTCTATCGGACAAGGCATCAACATCTCTTGCGGGGGTCTTTGCGATGGTGTAGCTACAGTGTTGACCCAAGGTGGTACCGCCCCTTATTCGTTCCTATGGGATGATCCGAATGGACAGACCTCAGCTTCGGCAATTAATTTATGTGCTGGCACTTATACCGTAACGATTACCGATGCCAATGGATGTGCCACTACTGCTTCTGTGACAATAACAGAACCACCTGTACTGGTTGCGACCGTTACCACGATAAATGCCAGCTGCGGTGGAGTATGCGATGGAGAGGCAACAGTGAACATTTCTGGTGGTACTGCGCCCTATACCGTCATCTGGTCTAATTTTGGTGTCGGAAATACTATCACAGGCCTTTGCGCAGGTCAATATTCTGTAATAGTTATTGATGCCAGTCTATGTTCTGATACGGTTGATTTCCAACTGACTGAGCCACCTATTCTGAATGCGAACATTACCTCTACGGTTCAAGTGTTGTGCTCAGGAAGTTGCACAGGGCAGGCGACTGTGCAAGGTGTTGGAGGAACACCACCTTTCACTTATCAATGGTCGAATGGACAAACAGGTACCACGGCCACTGGTTTATGTGTTGGAGATCATACAGTTATAATTACAGACGATATCGGGTGTACGGCAACTGCTACTGTGAGCATTAATGATAATGGCGCACTAGCCGCTGGGGTGCCCGTATTCACTTCTGTCACTTGCAATGGAGATTGTGACGGTACGGCCACTGTGTTCACAACTGGTGGCGTTGGCCCATTTTCGTACTCATGGAGTGATTCTTTCAATCAAAGCTCACAAACAGCTACTGGTCTCTGCGCAGGCAACTATGTGGTTACTGTTGTAGATTCTCAATCCCCTGCCTGTACAACACAGGCTACAGTAATCATAACTCAACCCGCTTTATTGTTGACCGCCACCACCGCGGTGGACGAAGCCTGTGGTGGTGCTTGTGATGGCACGGCAACAACAACACCCGTTGGCGGAACGGCTCCCTATTCATATTTGTGGAATGACCCTTCAAACCAAACGGGGTCGCAAGCTACAGGTCTGTGTGTTGGCACTTACACCGTAACCATAACTGATGCAAATGGGTGTGTAACTCAAAACAGTGTTACCGTTTCTGGACCTCCAGCTCTTGTGTCCAATGCCACTACATCTGCATCCACCTGCAGTAATGTAGCAAACGGATCGATAAATCTGACAGTTGCTGGTGGTGTGGGAGCATATTCTTTTGAGTGGAGTCCGAGCTCCGCGAATACTGAAGACCTAAATAACGTGCTCTTTGGTGCGTACACAGTGACGATAACAGATGCCACTGGATGTGAGTTGGTAGCGATATACAGCATTGGAACACTGGTGAATATTGACGCAGATGCTGGAACAGATATTAACCTCTGTGTCGGAGATTCAATTCCACTCAATGGTGCGGGTGGCGGTTCCTACCAATGGAGTCCATCAGAAACCTTGAGCAATCCCAATTCCGCCAATCCGATAGCGAATCCGATTGTCACTACTACATACATCTTGACTGTGGATATAGGCGGCTGCGTAGATGCCGATTCGGTTACAGTGACCATGTACAACATTCCAACAGTTGACGCAGGAAATGACGTGACTATTCCAACTGGTGGAACCATTGGCTTGAATGCTAATGGTGTGGTAACTGGGTGGACCTACACGTGGGCACCGATAGAGACCTTGAATGATCCGAACGTGACCAACCCACAAGCGACTCCAATAGAATCAACCACATACTACGTAACAGTAACAGATGAGAATGGTTGCACGAATGTGGATTCTGTAATTGTTGAAGTGGTACCAGGCATCAGATTCCCTGATGGAATTTCACCAAACGGAGATGGTATCAACGATACTTGGATCATTGATAACATAGAGTTATTTGAGGATGCCATCGTGGAGATCTACAATCGGTGGGGTCAAATGCTATGGCAATCTGCTCCAGGTTATCCAATACCATGGGACGGACGTTATGATGGCAACGAACTTCCGGTTGGCACATACTATTATGTGATCCGTTCTGACAATTTCGAGCAGCCTTTCACTGGACCAATAACAATTGTTCGATGATAGATTTTCAGGCCTGATCAAATCCCATACAGGATTTCCTCAGGCCTGAAATCATCAAGACTCGATGAACCTCAATCAGAAACAGATGAAAAGATTTCTATACATAGCGGTGGTTGCACTCTTGCAGGGTCCATTTGTGATGGGACAGCAGATTCCTCAGTACAGTCAGTACATGATGAATGATTATGTGATGAATCCTGCCATCACAGGAAAAAATGACTTTTGGGAGGTCAAATCCAATAACCGACTCAACTGGATCGGTATCACTGATGCACCTCGCACGTTCATCCTTTCTGCGCATGGCCCCTTCAGGAAGTACAACATGGGTATGGGTGTTACCATCTTCTCCGATGTAACAGGACCTACAAGTCGCACTGGAGCCCATATTTCTTATGCCTATCAGCTCAAGCTATCTGATAAGCTGCGTCTAGGCATGGGTTTGAGTATTGGTATACTTCAATTCAGAATTGATGGAACCAAGGTTGACCTCTATCAACAGGGAGATCCAGCTTTCCCTAATGCTGTAATGTCTGCGTACTCTGCAGATGCAACATTCGGTGTTAATCTCTATCACAAGAACTTTACTGTTGGTTTCTCTGCTCCACAGATAATAGGTAACAACCTTAGTTTCGACTCAGGACAAGGAGATGGTTCCAGTGCCCTTGCACGTCACTTTATGCTAATGGGTGCTTACACTTTCCATGTAGGCAATTTCGGTATTATGCCGAATGTGTTATTGAAATATGTGTATCCTGTTCCTCCGCAGTTTGACGCAGGTCTGCGTTTAGATTATCGCGATCAGTTCTGGATCGGTGCATCTTATCGCCATGATGATGCAGTCTCTTTCATGGGCGGATTACTTTACAAGGATTTTTTGATGTTCGGATATAGCTACGACATGAATACATCTAATCTTCGTAACTACTCAGACGGTAGTCATGAAGTAATGATAGGAGTGCGCTTCCGTCCCTGGAAAAAGAAAGCCATTGCTGATGCTGCAGCCGGTGAAAACGGAACACTGGAAACAACACCTCCATCAGAAAAGAAATAGACGAAATCTTAAGAGAAAGTAAAAAAGGCCAGAGTAATTTCTGGCCTTTTTTTATGGATCACTTCAAAACAATTGTACCGATATGGTCGGCCAGTTGCCGCCTCACGCCATGCAGGCGTTTTATCTTCTCAAGGATCGCCATCATATCGTCCTCTTCGGCTGTCTTTAGCTGTTCTTGAAGGTCGAGCACCATTCGCTCCAGCTTGCGCAGCTTGAGGGAATTGATGGAAGACAGCACGGAACGCTTGAGCATCGACTCCTCGGTGCGCACCTCTATGTTGTGGTCGCCATATTTCTCGCTGAGCTGATAGGGTGATGAGGAAAGGTTGACCGCCAAGGTGGCTACTTCAGGATCCGGATGCTGCGTGAAATGCTGCGCAATAGGTACTTCTTGACGCCCCAACATTTCCCCGAACTCATCAAATACGCGCTGATAGAGTTGGTTTTCGAACTTCAGCTCATCCTCCACGATCTCGGTATGGATGTAGTCCACCACCTTCACATCCTCCATTCCGGTGATGGCAAAGTGCTCCTCATCCCAAACATCCAATGCAATGGATTTTTCTCCATGAAGGATCAGGATGCGGATGATGTCGCGTTCCTGTGCCTCCGAATCGCGCAGCTGGATCTCCACTTGCGGCTTGGTGGCAATGGTCGGGACTTCGCGAGTATCAACATCGGTCTGGTCTCCATCGGTCTTGCCCTCGTGCTTGCGCTTGTCGTCATAGTTGCGCTTGCGCCTGCGGTTCAGTTCCAGCATCAGCACCTCCTCGTCCATCTGCATGATGGAGCCGCACTTGCGCACATAGAGGTTACGCATAATCGGGTCTGGGATCAGCGCGATGCTGGCAATGATCTCTTTGATGAGCTCGGCCGTGCGGATCGGGTCGCCCTGCGTTTCGGCCACCAAGAGCTGTGTCTTGAACTCGATGAAGTCCGTGGCATGGGCCTTCACATAGTCCTTCAGCTCCTCGCCACCATGTTTCCTTGAATAGGAATCCGGGTCTTCACCGTCAGGAAAGAGCACCGTGCGCACATTCATCCCTTCTTCCAACACGAGGTCAATACCCCGGAAACTGGCTTTGATGCCCGCAGCATCACCATCGTACATGATGGTGAGGTTGGGTGTATAGCGTTTTATGAGGCGGATCTGCTCCACCGTGAGGCTTGTGCCCGAACTCGCCACCACGTTGTTCACGCCTGCCTGATGCAGCGATATGACATCGGTGTAGCCCTCCACCAGGTAGCACACATCCAATGTGATAATGTCCTTTTTTGCCTGATAAAGTCCATAGAGCACATTGCTCTTGTGATAGACATCGGTCTCGGGGCTGTTGATGTATTTGGCGATCTTCTTATCGGTGCGCAGCGTGCGGCCTCCGAAAGCGATCACCTTGCCCGACAAGTTGTGGATCGGGAACATGACCCTGCCCTTGAACCTGTCCAGAAGCTTGTCTTCACGCTCTATGCACAGACCCGAATCGACTAGGTATTTATGCTGATACTGCGCCTCGGTGGCGGCAGTGTGGAAGGCATCATACCGGTCGAAGGCATAGCCAAGCTGGAACTTCTCGATGGTCTCCATACTGAAACCCCGCTCCTTGAAATAGCTAAGGCCGATGGTCTGGCCCTCTTCCGTGTTCAGCAGATTCTCTGTGAAAGTGCGCTGCGCAAATGCCAACACATGCAACAGGCTTTCGCGCTCGTTCTGCTCGGCCGTCTGTTCGGGCGTCTGCTCTTCCTCCTTTACCTCAATGTTGTATTTCTTGGCCAGATAGCGCAGTGCCTCGGGATAGGTCACCTTCTCGTGGGCCATGATGAAGTTGACCGAATTGCCACCTTCTCCACAACCAAAACACTTGTAGATACCCTTGGCAGGCGACACGCTGAACGATGGCGACTTCTCGTTGTGGAATGGGCAAAGCCCCCAAAGATTGGTGCCCTTCTTCTTGAGATGCACGAAATCGCCCACAACCTCCTCCACCCGTGCGGTGTCGAATATCTGAGCGATGGTATCTTTCGGTATCATGGGGGATCAAAGGTAAGTTGCGAAGTTCATCGCCAATTTTGCTTTTCGAACATCCCTGCCTTTATCAGTTCTTTCCTATGCTTCAATAAGTCTTCTTAGGTTTGTTGCAATGTCTGAGGCACTGACACAAAAGAACAATCCGTTACATGGTGTGACATTGGCAACCATGTTGGAACGCATTGTTGACGAATATGGCTGGGAAGAACTCGGTGAACTGATTCCTATCCGCTGTTTCATCTATGAGCCGTCTATAAAGTCCAGTTTGGCATTCCTCCGAAAGACGCCTTGGGCACGGAGCAAAGTAGAGCAGTTGTATCTGCATTTGGTCGATTACTGAGAATGTGAGCCGATTGACGGCATACATTCTTCTCGGTCTCCAAACCTTAACTTTGGCCATCATTCACCCCTATAAGATCACCGTATGAACGTATTGCTGCTTGGAGCCGGAGGAAGAGAACATGCATTTGCATGGAAGCTTGCACAAAGTCCACGCCTAACCAGACTTTACATCGCGCCAGGTAATGCCGGTACACGAAATGTGGGTACCAATGTGAATCTAGACCCGCTTGATTTTGCCGGCCTGCGCCAATTCATACTGGAAAATGGAGTGTCTCTTGTAGTAGTGGGTCCAGAAGCTCCCTTGGTAGCTGGTATAAGCGACTATTTCAAGGCCGATTCTACTCTGCGTTATATTCCAGTAATTGGCCCATCACGCATGGGTGCCCTGTTGGAAGGCAGTAAGGATTTCAGCAAGGAATTCATGGTAAGGCACCATATACCTACCGCGCAATATCACAGTTTCACTGAAGACACGCTGCAGCAGGGATTGGATTTTCTGGAGACGTTGGAAGCCCCATATGTACTGAAAGCAGACGGTCTGGCACAAGGTAAGGGTGTACTTATCTGTGAGGAACTTGTTGAAGCCCGTATAGAGCTTACCTCCATGTTGGTAGGGCATAAATTCGGAGAGGCATCAAAAAAGGTCGTCATCGAAGAGTTTCTTCGCGGTATAGAGCTTTCGGTATTTGTGCTCACCGATGGCAAAAACTACAAGATATTGCCTTCGGCCAAGGACTATAAACGCATTGGCGAAGGCGATACCGGCCTGAATACCGGAGGCATGGGAGCAGTGTCGCCAGTTCCCTTCGCAGATGATGATTTCATCGCCAAAGTAGAAGAACGTGTTGTAAAACCCACCATTGCAGGACTTGCCAAAGAAGGCATCGATTATATCGGTTTCATCTTCATCGGACTGATGAACGTGAATGGTGATCCTCAGGTGATAGAGTATAATGTGCGCATGGGTGACCCAGAGACCGAAGTCGTCATTCCACGGATTGAGACCGATCTTCTGGAACTATTCGAAGCAGTTGGCGACCAGACATTGAATGCAGTAGAATTGAAGGTCGATCCCAGAACTGCCTGTACGGTAATGCTCGTAGCGGACGGCTATCCGGGCAACTACAGAAAGGGAGACGTCATTACTGGCCTAAGATCAGTAGAAGGGAGTACCGTCTTCCATGCTGGCACAACAGACAAGGACGGTAATGTGGTGACAAACGGAGGTAGAATACTGACCATAACCTCAATTGCCAACTCTCTGGACGAAGCATTGGAACTATCGTTCAGCAATGCCGAGAAGATACGCTACGAAGGAAAATACTACCGCACCGACATCGGTGCAGACCTGCGCGAATTACTCGATGCGCAGCAATGATCAGCTGTTCGGAACCTCGCTTTTCTCGTACTTGATCAATTGGATGGTCCAATAGACGAGCGCACCGAAGATAACGGCCATCAATACATAGTTGGCAATATCACTAGCAGCCTCAGCGAGGCCAAAGGTCCAAAGGAATAATGCTTCTATTGGTGCAAGGATGTCCTGAAGATTCATGGTTCGAATTATTTGGCCGCAAATATATCGAACGAAATAAGGCAAGGGCAAAAAGCTTGGCATCTTTGCGCTGACACCTGATCATGATCGCGTAGGCATGCTATCTCGCATTTTAAAAGATAATGGACTCCTTTCGCTACTGTTGGTGGTAGTAGGTGCCATTGCTCTTATCATGGTCCGAATGGTCGATGGCAGTGGTGTGTCAACAGTTACTGATCAACTTGCTGCGCATTGGGCATTCCGCTGGATGGGGCCATGGTTACTGGCAAAGCAGCTCTTTTGCGCTTTGATGGTGCTCCTTGCGGGATTTTTGACCCGCACCATAGGCATCCGATTCAAGCTTCTTGAATCAAAAGGATGGCTGCCCATATTAGTTATGGTGTGTATGGCCTTACTATTCCAGCATCTGCTTGTACGTCCCGACCTTATGCTTGCCCTCGTCATAGGGCAAGCTGTGGTGGCTCTCATTCTGTCAACCTATAAGCAGGACTCGGTACTTACCACCCTGTTCCATGTGGGTATGCTTAGCGGTGTGGCGGCCATCTTGCATGGGCAGAGCATTGTTCTGCTGCTCGTTGTGCTGTTCAGCATCTTCATCATGCGTCCAGGAGCTTGGCGCGAATGGATAATGCCGATTGCTGGTGTGGCGATGATCCTGATTTTTCTGATGCTGGTTCTGATCTGGCAGGCCGAGCCGTTCTCTGCCCTGCGTCAGGTGTTGCTATCGGCCTGGATATTCCCTATCGGAGCTCCATCAGCAAAGGCGGGTCATATTATTATGCTCGTCCTAATTGGTTTATCCTTACCATCCGTGATGCAGGAAATGAGCAGCGGAGCAGTACGCACGCGCAATGGTATGCTAGTAGTGGTATCTCTCGTGGTAGTGGCGCTGCTGTCCGCTATCGGTCTCGGCCTCAGTTGGACCGAAGCTGCAGCCATGGCTGCATTTCCATCTGCTGTGCTCATCAGCGCGATGATGGAGAAAATCAAGGTCTGGTGGTGGGCAGACCTTCTCATCATAGCGATGACCGCGGCCGTCTTTCTGGTCTAGGAACCGTAGCCCAGCGCATTCTTGATGCGATGAAGCACGGCATGTGCCGTAGGTCTGGCCTTTTCAGCACCAACCTGTAGCTCACGTTCTATCTCCGCAGGATCGGCCATCAAAGCATCGAATCGGGCGCGTTCTGTGGCAAATTCTTGCATGATCAGTTCGAAAAGCGCCTGCTTGGCATGTCCGTAGCCGAACCCTCCGGCCGCGTACTTGGTGCGTAGATCGGACTCCTGTGATTCGGTTCCCATCAAACGGTATAGCGCAAACACATTGCAGGTGTCCGGATTCTTCGGTTCTTCCAGCGGGGTGCTATCCGTTACTATGCCCATCACCTGCTTGCGCAGCTCCTTTTCTGGAAGAAATACATCGATGACATTGCCATACGACTTGCTCATCTTTCTACCATCAGTGCCGGGAATGACCATCACCTCTTCGCTGATCTTCGATTCTGGAATAACGAAAAGCTCCTTGTCGAAATGATGATTCACCGAACGGGCCATATCGCGCGTCATTTCCAAATGCTGCTTCTGATCCTTGCCTACCGGAACGATTTCGGCATCGTACATCAAAATATCGCAGGCCATCAGTACTGGATAGGTGAATAGACCCGCATTGACATCCGCCAGATGCTCCTGTTTATCCTTGAAAGAATGTGCATTGGCCAGCATCGGAAATGGCGCAAAGCAGCTCAAGTACCACGTGAGTTCGCACACTTCCGGGATGTCGGACTGGCGGTAAAAGAACGTGCGGTCCGTATCCAATCCACAGGCCAACCAAGCGGCCGCAGTGGCCAGCACGTTCTCCTTGCGTTTCATTCCATCTTTTATCGTTGTAAGCGAATGAAGGTCGGCTATGAAGAGAAACGATTCGTTTTCAGGGTCATTCGCAAGCGCAATGGCCGGACGGATAGCACCGAGTATGTTGCCCAGATGTTGCCTGCCTGAACTCTGAATGCCTGTAAGTATCCGCGCCATGGAATAGTATTGGGAATGGGCGGCAAAAGTAGGGATTAAGCTAGGGCAGAAGGATGTGTTCCATGGTGCTCGACTATTGCAAGTAGCTCGCGGTGATAGGGAGCGTACCTGTCCTCACCATGTGACACCTTGAATAGCACGGCAAAGAGCCGGACTCAGCGCTCCGACTTCTGCTCACGGAAATAGAGCAGATATCGGGCTCTCACAACTTCATGGCGCTGCTCTGGAATAAGAAACTTGAAGGAGAGCATCGTGATCCGAAAATCCTCAAAGGACGCTATGCTGTCTGCCATCACATCATGCGCTGCAAGGTCGGCCATACCTGCCTCATCGGTAAAAACCCAAGTGTCGTGTTGACGGACACGGGCAGCCACATCATCTGCCACCGATATCCATGGCACCGAACGCTGCGCATAGAAATCGAGCGAATGACCACCTATACGATACGATACGAAGTGGTCTTCGGGCACCTGTTTTTCAGTCATCAGTCTTCCCACACTGTTCGTGCTTTGGTAAGCCAGTAGCTCTGGATAGACATGCGCACTTAGCACGAGGTTGGCTGAAATGATAGTAAGCAGCGGAACCGTGATGAGCTTTGATAACTGCGTTCCGATCTTGAAAAAGACGACACACATCAATACCATCGCTAACATCAACATCCAGAGCAGTATGTTGTGCATTGGGAATGAAATGGAGCAAAGCACAATGATCGCGATACACATGACTACGGAAAGCACAAGCTGCGCAATGCTCAACAGGTGGGGAAGGCGGCTTTTGTGAGGCTCCATGAGCATTCGCTGAGCGAAATCTGCGGTGATGATGGCCGCCAATGGAAACACGATGAAGATGTAATGTGGCAGTTTATAGGCCGAAAGGCTCATGCCGATGAACACAAGGAGGAAACCTCCTGTGGTGATGGCTTCGTCCTTTGGTCCCATGATAAAACGCGACCGCACCAAGTGCTTCGCTCTGTCCCAGAAGGCGAAAAGGAACAGGATGGTCCACGGCAAGAAGGCCCATAGCACGGTATGCACAAAGAAGAACGGTGCCTTTGGCGGTGGCGTGGTCTGGCTGTTGATGAACGGGTTATCGCCCGTAAGCCTGCCAAAGCTCTGGTCCCACAGGTAAAAGCGGATACCTGATACGCCTTTCTCCGGATGCATGTCGAATTGCTGATAGAGTCCCCAAAACATGGGTGATATCAAAAGCGCAACAACAGCAATCACAACGAGCCACTGCCAACGGAATATTGATGCCCATTGCCTTTTGAACACAACATGTGCACCGAAAGCCAGCGCAGGGGCCATCATGCCGATGGGTCCCTTGGCAAGCATGCCCAGTGCCACACCAAGCGCAGCAGCCACCAGAGAGCTCCATTTGCCATTCCTGTCATAGGCCACAATGTTCCAAATGGAGAAGATGATGGCCCCGGTCAGCATGGTGTCCGTGCGAACATCATTGGTGATGAGGAACATGGCCTGCGTGGAGGCGAAGATGACAGCCGACAAAAGCCCCGTGGACTCTGAATAGAGCAACTTACCCAAACGATATGTGGAGTAGATGCCCAAAAGCGCGAAGAGCAACGAGGGCAACTTGAAAGCAAACTCGGAGATACCCAAAACGTGGAACGACAAGGCCGAGAGCCAGAAGAGCAGCGGTGGCTTGTCCAGATAGTCCACATAGCGGTTTTTCACCTGCAGATATTCCCCCGTTTCCAGCATCTCGCGGGCTATGGAGGCATATTGAGCTGCATCGATGTCCATAACATCGACCAAACCGCTGATGCCGTAGACCACAGCAATAGCTGTAAGAAAAATATATGTCTGGGATCGGGACAGCACGATGATGTAGCGACCGCATAGTTACATATCCTGCCGTCATTACAGGTGAACGCATTGTCCTGGACTGCAAACATGTGGATGCAGATGGATAAACATGTTACGCTATAGATTTATCTTAATACGCTGAATAAGTTCCATTAGTAGCCGTATGTCTATCTTATTACGCTGATTAAATTCCTTAGGTAGCTGTATATTTTCCATTAAATAACTATTGAGCTACCTCTGGTTCACATTTATCTTCTAAAGAAATATATATCTCTACGTTAGATCAATTTGCCGCGTAACATGTAAACGTCACAGCTACTTATGATAAATGTACAGCTACCAACAATAATTGATCTTCAATATGTGACCATGGCTCTGCGAACTTCTCTCCAAGAGGAACAAAGACCCCGCAGACCATCTCAAGAACTCAAAGCGTCTTCTGCGGCCCATGAATCCCAAATTCTAACGCCAAGGAAGAAGGGGACATCAGCACATCATCGCTACCTACCTTTGACGCATGATGGAAGAAAGCACACGCCAGAAGAAAGTGGCACGGATCATTCAACAGGACCTTGCCATCTATTTCCAACGCAACGCAGGCCTTTTCGCCAAAGGCGGCATGCTGACGGTGACGCAGGTGCGCATCAGTCCCGATCTGGGGCTGGCCAAGGTGTTCCTCAGCATATTCGCTGTACCCGACAAAGAGGCGACCCTCAAGGCTGTGAAAACACATACCAAGGAAGTGCGCAAGTATCTGGGCGAACAGGTGCGCCACCAGTTGCGCATAGTGCCGGAACTGACCTTCCATCTGGACGATTCGCTGGACCATATTGAGCGTATCGAGGACCTCATCAAAGGAGGTTAATTAGCAGATCTGATGATTAGCAGAGTAGCTGATGAAGTTGGCGGATATGAGATTCCGTTTCTACGTGAGAAACTGGGGCTGTGCATCTGCTCATTATCAAATCAGCTGATCAGCTAATCGATCTTGAACCTTCCCCTTCATATCGCCAAGCGTTACCTCTTCAGCAAGAAGTCGCACAACGCCATCAACATCATCTCGGCCATATCGGTGGGCGGTGTGGCGGTGGTCACAGCGGCCATGATCGTTGTGCTGTCGGTGTTCAACGGGTTTGAAGGGCTGGTCATCTCGCTCTACGATATTTCTGAACCTCCCGTGCGCATCACGCCTGCCCTTGGTAAGACCATTGCCTTGGACAGCTTTCCACTGAAGGAGATACAGGCCATGGAAGGCGTAAGCGAAACGGTGGATGTGCTGGAAGAAAGCTGCCTGCTGCGTTACCGCGACAAGCAGTATTTCGCCAAGATCAAGGGCGTTTCTGACAACTATATCCAGGCTTCGGGCATCGGCACCAAGATCGCGGATGGACAACCGCTGCTGCACGAACAGGGTGCATCGCGCATCATCATGGGGGCGGGCGTGGCCTATTTTCTGGAAGCGGGCCTCAACGACCCCATCAATCCGATCGAGGTCTATGTGCCGCGCAGAGGTATGCGGGGTGGCATGGATCCCAGCAAGGCGTTTCAAGTGCAGCACGTGTTCCCATCAGGCGTGTTCTCCATCCAGCAAGACTTTGACCTTGGGTATGTGATCGCGCCCATAGACCTGACGCGCAAATTGCTGGCGCATACCGATGTTGTATCGTCCATAGAGGTCTATCTGCGCCCCGATGCGAACATGGCCGACATACGCGACCGTATTGCCGAAATGCTGGGCGATACCTATGTGGTGAAGGACCGCTACCAGCAGAACGAGCTGCTCTATAAGATCATGAAGAGCGAGAAATGGGCCGTATTCCTGATTCTTGCCTTCATCCTTATGGTGAGCATCTTCAATGTGATCGGGTCGCTGACCATGCTGATCTTGGACAAGAAGAAGGACATCAACATCTTGCGCAGCATGGGAGCCAGCGAGCCATTGGTGCGCAGGATATTCATCCTCGAAGGACTTTTCATCTCCATGTCGGGCGCGGTGATAGGTGCTGTGCTTGGCCTTGGGGTCTGCTGGTTGCAGATAACCTTCGGGTTCGTGCCACTCAGTTCATCGGGTACCTACATCATTCAGGCATATCCTGTCGAGGTGCAGGCGTTGGATGTCGTCTATGTACTGATAACGGTGTTCACCATAGGGCTGCTGGCCGCATGGCTGCCAGTGAGCAAGGTGATACGGCCTGCTGCGCAATTGCGCATGGTGCGGGGGTGAAATGACCAAGACGCAAAAAGAACCGATGTAGGTGAACTCAGTTCCTTTGGTACGCTTTACCATGCAGTTGCCGAATTACTGAACCCTTCTCTCCTTCGGTTGTTCCCTACAGCAGACGTAAGTTTGCAAGCTGAAAGTGATGGGCGGTGGTATAGTAGAGGCGGTGCAGATGCAACAGGTGATGGACAAGTATGACGCATGGCCCTTGGCTGCCCATAGGCGACCGTTGCTGATCGCGGGCCCGTGCAGCGCAGAGACAGAGGAACAGGTGATGCGCACAGCCCACGAACTGAAGGCCATCGGTGCCGACATTTTCCGGGCAGGCATCTGGAAACCGCGCACACGCCCGGGAAGTTTCGAAGGCATCGGTAGCATCGGCCTTCCATGGATGAAGCGTGTGCAGCTGGAAACAGGCCTGCCTGTAACAATAGAGGTGGCCAATGCCCGCCACGTGGAAGAAGCACTGAAGGCCGGCATCGACATCCTATGGATTGGCGCACGCACCACAGCCAACCCATTTGCGGTGCAGGAAGTGGCCGATGCCTTGGCCGGAGTGGACATACCCGTATTGGTGAAGAACCCTGTGAATCCCGATGTGGCACTGTGGATAGGCGCTGTGGAGCGGGTGGCGGCCAGCGGCATATCGCGGCTTGGAGCGGTGCACCGTGGGGTATCGCAGTACGGGCATAGCATCTACCGCAACCGCCCCGAATGGCAGATGGCCATTGAGTTCCGCAAGCACATGCCACAGTTGCTGTTCATCAACGATCCCAGCCACATTGCGGGCAATAGGGATCTGGTAGCCTCTGTGGCGCAGATGGCCATGGACCTCAAGTTCGATGGGCTGATGGTGGAGACCCACATCAACCCAGATGCCGCATGGAGCGACAGCCGGCAGCAGGTAACGCCTGAACAGTTGGCCACCATCATCCGCAAGCTGGTCGTGCGCCACGAAGTACCCGAAGGCGTGGAACTGAAGAGCGTGGAGGATTTCCGTTCGGCCATCAACGAGATAGACGACCAGTTGCTCGAAATGCTCAGCTACCGTATGAAGGTGGTGGACGACATCGCCCATTTCAAGAAACAGCACAACATGACCATCTTCCAAGAGGGGCGATGGAACGAACTTATGGCCCGTCATCTGGAGAAATCCGGGCCAAACGGATTGAGCGAGGAATTCATCGTCCAACTCTTCCGCGCCATCCATCAGGAGAGCATCAACAAGCAGACGGAGATTCTGAACTCCTGATTTTCGATTACTTTCGTTCCTGCCTGCGACTGCATCCTCACAGCTATCGGTCAGAATCGAAGAATCTAAACACACAGAACATGAAACATCTTTCCTTCCTTATCCTTCTGTTTCCAACGCTTCTTTTCGCCCAAACTACTTCGCCTCAACGTGTGGGGTGGAACAATCCCGCATCTTCTGCGAACAGAGGCGGTGATGGGCCTCAGGTGATATCTATGACCACTGCCGAGCAGATAGATTCCATCATCAGCAATTTCATGTTGGGCGGATGTGTGGAAGTGACCAATATCCAGTACACAGGAGTGCCTGCTGCTGCCGGGCTGTTCATCGACCCGTCCATGTCAATAGGGCTTGCTTATGGTGTGATTCTCACAACTGGCGATGCCCAGGTTGCTCTCGGACCGAACAACAGTGAAAGCGCAGGAATTTCAAATGACCTGACTGGCGACACCCTGTTGGATGTTTTCGCTGGTGCATCGACTTATGACGCTTGTATCGTGGAGTTCGATTTCATTCCTTCTGGCGATACCATTTTTGTGGCCGATTTCGTCTTCGGGTCAGAGGAGTATCTTGAATTCGTCAACTCGGGCTACAATGATGCTTTCGGATTCTTTGTAGAAGGCCCTTCCACCAACGGACCACTGAATGTGGCATGGATTCCTGGCACAAGCACGCCTATAGCTATCGACAATGTGAATGCGGGAATGAACTCCGAATACTACGTGGACAACACCGCTGGAACCACTCTGCAATATGATGGGTACACCACGCCCATTTATCTCGAATACCCAGTGCTTGCAGGAGAAACCTATCACCTGAAAGTGGTCATTGCCGATGCAGGCGATGGTATCTACGATTCGGGTGTCATCATTCGCTCACAAAGCTTCTGTGCCGACTCGTGGTTCCAATCGGTCGAGTTTGTGTCCGACCCACAGATAGACGGGATGACTTTCAATTTCTACAACATGTCACAAAGGGCCGATGATTTCATTTGGGATTTCGGAGATGGCACTTTCAGCACAGAGGTTAATCCGACCCACACCTATGCAATACCCAATAATTATGAGGTGACACTTACCGCATCCAATGGCTGTTTTGACACCACTGTTACCTATCCGGTCATGGCTTCGATGGTCACGGATGTGCATAACACGTTGGAATCGGCCAACATCAATTGGAGCATGAATGGATCCATGCTCGATGGACAATCCCGTTTCAGCTACACTTCCGACCGTGTGACGGATGTTGCCCTTTCTATCTATGACCTTCAAGGGAAACTGCTGTTGGATAAAGCGTATGGAAGGGTCGCTCAGGTTAATGAGACCTTCGACTTCACGGAGCTGCCGACTGGGGTCTATCTTGCCCGATTGCGCGCTGGCAATGAGTTCCAGTCACAGAAGTTCGTGCGCTGATAGAAGGGTCAATCCCTCCCGCTTATTCTTCCGTCAAATTCCCTGTTCGGACCTTCGCCAAATAGAATGAAGTGAAACTGCTCGGCTGTGAGCGCATCCTCCACCTTGTGCTTGCCGATGCGGGTTCTGCGCAGACTTTGCAGATAGCCGCCACAGCCCAGTTTCTGCCCAAGGTCGTGGGCCAACGAGCGGATGTAGGTGCCTTTGGAACAGGTGACATCAAAATCGGCCTCCAACCCGCCATCAACGGTGCGCACCCCGGTGATGAGGAATGCGGTGATAGTGATGCGGTTGGCCTTCAACTCCTTGGCCTCGCCTTTGCGGGCAAGGTCGTAGCTGCGTTCGCCCTCCACCATCTTGGCCGAGAAAATGGGCGGAATCTGGTCTATGGCGCCTTCAAAGGTCTTGGCCGCCTCAGTGATGGCCGCCTCGGTGATGTTGGCCGTGGGAAAGGTGGCATCCACGGGCGTTTCCATGTCGTAGCTGGGCCGTGTGGCACCAAGGAAGATGGTTCCGGTATATTGCTTCTCAGCGGCCTGAATGGTCTCGATGGTGCGGGTGGATTTGCCGGTACACAGCACCAATAGGCCCGTTGCCAAAGGGTCGAGCGTACCCGCATGGCCCACTTTGATGTTGCGCTCGCTGATGTTCCTGCGGATCATGCCCCGCACACGGTTCACCATCTGAAAGGATGTCCAGCCTAGAGGCTTGTCGAACAGCAGGGTCTCGCCCTCTTTAAAGTGGAAGGGAGAAGGGACGAGGGACATGGCAGGAGGGAATTTTAGGCGGTCAGGTTATCGGCAGATTAGCGTTTCGAAAGCTTTTCGGGACTTGGAGTGTTGAATATCCCTACTCGATACGTAAATCGTAGCCCAGCGCCAGCATCACCAGCAGAACGGTGCCCAGAACGATGCGATACCATCCGAAGACCTTGAAGCCGTACTTGGTGAGAAAACCGATGAAGAACTTGATGGCCGCCAATGCCACAAAGAAGGCCACCACGTTGCCGAACACAAGGATGCCGACATCATCCATGGAAATGTCCTTGTAGCCCTTGAGTAATTTGTAGGATGCCGCAGCGAACATGGTAGGCACCGCAAGGAAGAACGAGAATTCGGCAGCGGTCTTGCGGTCGTATTTCAACGCCATGCCACCGATGATGCTGGCCGCAGAGCGCGAAACACCTGGGATCATAGCCAAACACTGGAAACACCCGATGATGAAGCCGTTCTTGTACGTGATCTCGTGATTCTCGACCTTGTTGAATATCCTGTCCACAAAGAGCAGGAAGATGCCACCTACGAGCAGCGAAACGGCCACCACAGTTACGCTTCCGAGCATCGTGTCGATGAAGTCGTTCAGCAGGAAACCCAATACGGCAGCGGGAATGAACGCCACACCGAGCTTATAGTAGAAATCCAACGACTGGAAGAAGCGTTTCCAATAGAGCACCACCACCGACAGGATGGCCCCGAACTGGATGTTGACCTCAAATATCTTGACGAATGCCTCTTCGTTGATGCCCAAGAGAGCCGAGGCGATGATCATGTGGCCCGTGGAGGAAACGGGCAAAAACTCCGTGATCCCCTCCACAATGGCGAGGATGAGCGCGTCCAACCAACCCATGCCTTACTTCGCCTTGGGCTTGTAGAGAATGGCAGCAACCTCGATGGCAAAGCCGAACAGAATGACCAACGGGGCCACTGTGAGCCTTTGGGTGTTGAAGATCTCTTCGCTGAACACATCCGGATCGGTAGAACCACCACCCGACATCAGCGCATAGCCGATGCCCAGCACCACAAGGCCGACTATCATCAGGATGTAATTCTCACGCTCGAAGGTGAAACTGGGAGTGTGTTTTTCGTTTGCCATGGGAAAGGAATTCAAGTGTAGAGACTCGATTCAACGCGTCTGAATTTTTCAATAGTAAAGCTCATCAACCCCCAAGCGCAGATACTTGCGCACGGCCAACGAGGTGGAAAGGAACGAGATGATCAACCCGAATGCCAGCACGGAGCCGAAAAGAATGCTCACGATCTTCACATTCTCCAGTCCGAAAAGCTCTGGAACTTGGTTGTTGGCCATGTAGATGACCAAGGCCAGCAGCACATTGGCCACCATCGCCCCGACCAGTCCGCGAAGCAGACCTTCTATGACAAACGGCCTACGGATGAACTCCTGAGTGGCGCCCACCAGCTTCATGCTGTTGATAAGGAACCGCTTGGAATAGACCGCCAACCGGATATTGTTGTTGATAAGGCTGATGGCGATGAGCGACAGCAGCCCACAGAACACCATGATGATGATGCCAGCCTTGCGCACATGGCGGTTGATGACGCGGATAAGGTCCACCGGATAGTCGATCTCGTGGATGAACGCATTCTTCAACAGTTCCGACTGGATGTTGATCATGCCATCGGCATCGGCAAACTCGCTTTTCACCCGCACATCTATCGAGCGTTTCAGCGGGTTGTAGCCCATAAAGCCGAGGAAGTCCTCGCCCAGCGCCTCCTTCAGGTATTCGGCAGCCTCCTCCTTGCTCACATACTTGGTGCTGCGCACAAAATCTGACGCATCGAGGAATTTCTGGAACTGTAGGATGTCGGCCTCCTTCGCATCGTCCTTCAAGTAGATGGTGAACCCGATGTTCTCCTTCACGTGGCTCGAAAGTGCATCGGCATAGAGCAACACCAGCCCCAAAAGGCCGAGCATGAACAGTACGAGCGATATACTGACAACAGCGGTGATGTTGCTGCTCCAGATTTTCCTGCGGTGTGCTTTCTCTTCTGCTGTTGCCATGGGTTCCGAGGCCGCTAAAGTAAGGTTTTTGAAGGGCGATGGTTTGCCAATAAACCTTAGATCAGGGGTACAGGTTCATTACCTTCGCGGCCTTCAAAATCAGACGCATCATGCAGTACGACCCCAAGGAACTTGATAGGAAATGGCAGGCCGAATGGGCCAAGAAGAAGCCATTTGCCGCATTGGACAACAGCGAGAAGCCGAAGTATTACGTCCTCGACATGTTCCCCTATCCATCGGGCGCAGGGCTGCATGTGGGCCATCCGCTGGGGTATATCGCTTCTGATATCGTGTCGCGCTACAAGCGCTTGAAGGGCTTCAACGTCCTGCACCCGATGGGCTACGACAGCTTCGGGCTGCCGGCCGAGCAGTATGCCATCCAGACCGGGCAGCATCCTGCCAAGACCACCGAGGAGAACATTGCCACCTACCGCAGGCAGATGGACAGCATCGGATTCAGTTTCGATTGGGACCGAGAAGTGCGCACTTCAGACCCATCCTACTACAAATGGACGCAGTGGATATTCCTGAAGCTGTATGATACATGGTATGACAAGGCAGCGGATAGGGCGCGGCCCATCAGCGAACTGACGGCCATTTTCTCCAAGGAAGGCAACGCCACGGTGAACGCCCATTGCGATGAAACGCCCGCTTTCACCGCTAACGAGTGGAACGCTTGGGACGATGCCCAACGCCAGACCACGCTGCTCAACTACCGCATCGCCTATCTGAGTGAGGCTTATGTAAACTGGTGTCCTGCCTTGGGAACCGTGCTTGCTAACGATGAGGTGAAGGACGGGTTCAGCGAGCGCGGAGGCCATCCCGTGGAGCGCAAACTGATGATGCAGTGGAGCATGCGCATCACGGCCTATGCCCAACGGCTATTGGATGGGCTTGACGGTCTGGAATGGAGCGAGAGCCTAAAGGAGCAGCAGCGGAATTGGATAGGACGTTCGGAAGGAGCTTTATTGAGGTTTAAGGTCACAGGTCACAGGTCACAGGTGGAGGTTTTTACGACAAGACCTGATACGATTTTCGGAGTATCGTTCATGGTGTTGGCACCAGAGCATGAACTGGTTTCGGAGATAACCACTGCCGAGCAGAAGTCCGAGGTGGAAGCCTACATCGCCAAGGCCAAGGCGCGCAGCGATAGAGACCGCATGGCCGATGTGAAGACCGTGTCGGGCGCGTTCACGGGGGCGTATGCCGAACATCCGTTCACTGGGGCGCCTATTCCCATTTGGATCGGTGACTATGTGTTGGCGGGCTATGGCACCGGTGCGGTGATGTCGGTGCCAAGTGGCGACCAGCGCGATTGGAGTTTCGCCAGGCATTTCGGGCTTCCTATTCCATCGGTGATCGAAGGTTCGGAGCTGAGCAAAGGTGCCAATGAGAGCAAAGAGGGCGTTTTGGAGAACTCCGACTTCCTCAACGGCCTTCCCGTGAAAGAGGCCATCAAGCGTGCCATTGCCAAGATGGAGGCTTTGGGCATCGGCAAGGGCCGCATCAACTACCGCCTGCGGGATGCGGTGTTCGGCAGGCAGCGCTATTGGGGCGAACCGATCCCGATCTATTACAAGGACGGCATTCCTTATCCCATTGAGAAACTGCCGCTCGAACTGCCTGCCATTGAGAAATATCTGCCCACCGAGACAGGCGAACCGCCCTTGGGCCGTGCCGACATCTGGAATTGGGATCTTGCCACCGAACAACTGGTGGAGAACGGCAAAGGCTATCCGATTGAGATGAGCACCATGCCGGGCTGGGCGGGCAGCAGTTGGTATTTCCTGCGTTATATGGACCCGCACAATACGGACGCATTCGCCTCGAAGGATGAGGTGAACTACTGGCAGAACGTGGATCTCTATGTGGGCGGATCGGAGCACGCCACGGGCCACCTGCTCTATGTGCGCTTCTGGACCAAGTTCCTCAAAGACCTTGGTCACCTGCCGTTTGATGAACCCGCGAAGAAGCTGGTGAATCAGGGGATGATTCAGGGGGTTTCTGAGAAAATTGCCAGATATGACGGTTACTTGAATACGATTGGCGGAACGGATGCGACAGCTAATTTCTACTACTTCGTTAACGCCAGCAATGAAATCGAGAAGAAGTCAATACCTAACCTTCCAGGAGAAAGACATACTGCTGCAATTTTCTATTCCAATGATGTGATTACCCAGCTGCGCAGCGCTTGGGGTAGAACATACGAGCTGAAAATCAAGGAAACCGCGAAGGATTCAGAGGCTACTTATTCTTCGAAGAGCGACTTGCCCTTCAGAACTTCTTTACTACATGTGCCCATCTCGTTTGTCGACAACCATGTTGCCGATTTAGATGCACTGAGAAAAGATAGAGGCGATTTTGAAGAAGGAGTGTTTGTCTGCACAGGAGGGTATTGGTATAAGGGCGAGTTTCATGAGCACTTGGCTCAAGGTCAGGACAGGTTCACAACGCTTCCCGAAGTCGAAAAAATGTCCAAGTCCAAGTGGAACGTGGTGAACCCCGATGACATCATTTCCAAGTACGGGGCCGACACGCTGCGCCTCTACGAGATGTTCCTGGGGCCACTAGAGGATGCCAAACCGTGGAACACCAACGGCATTGAGGGCACTTACCGTTTCCTGCGGAAATTCTGGAACCTGTTCCACGCGGGCGATGCGTTCGCGGTGAGTGACGATGCGCCCACCAAGGCCGAGCTGAAGGCGCTCCATGCCACCATCCGCAAGGTGGAGGACGACATCGAGAAGCTGTCGTTGAACACCTCGGTGAGCCAGTTCATGATCTGCGTGAACGAACTGACGGAGCTCAAGTGCAACAAGCGCGCGATATTGGAACCGCTGACCATCGTGCTGTCGAGCTTCGCACCGCACATTGCCGAGGAACTGTGGCAGCAATTGGGCCATACGGACAGCATCTCGTTTGCCACCTATCCGAAGTTTGAGGCCGCGCATCTGGTGGAGGACAGCTTCAGCTACCCCATCAGCTTCAACGGAAAGACCAAGCTGCAACTGGAGCTGAGCACTTCGCTATCGGCTGCGGAAGTGGAGGCCATCGTGGTCGCCCATCCGGAAGTGATCGCACGTTTGGAAGGCGCCACGCCCAAGAAGGTGATCGTGGTGGTGAAACGGATCGTGAATGTGGTGGTGTAGGGTTGGAACTCACTTCAACGGCCTCTGCCGCGTTCCCCGCATGTTGAGCAGTTCGATACGGTCTTTAGTGACACGGTAGGTCAGCAGCGTATGCCTGTCAATCGGACCTCTTCTCACGTTCTTCTTGGAAGACGGCTTGAGCAGTTCGGGGTATTCGCTCAGTCGCGAGAGGAAATCTGTCACGTGTTTCTCGAACGCGTTGACCTCTTTCCAGGTCCAATTTTCCTCCAGATAAACGATGACACGCGCATAGCCCCGTGCCGCCTGCCGTGTCCAGACAATCTCTAAAGCCACTTCTTAGGGTTTTTCATCACTTCTTCGTGAGGAATGAACTCGCCTCTGTCGGCCTCGGCAATTCCCTGTTCTATCTCTGCCCGTTCCTCTGCGCTGATGGTGTCCCACCAATCCTCGTGGGGACGTGTGAGCAACGTGCGCAACGCTTCCAGCACAGACGGGTTCTGTTCTGCATCAATAAGATGCTTCAGTTCTGTGCGGAGGTCGAGCCTGGTCATGGTCTTTCAATTATTACAAAACAAATGTAAAGAGAACCTAGAGAAAGCATTTGCTTAGCCAATGCCATCTCCACCACCCTATAAAAACAAAGGGCGGCCCCATCACTGAGACCGCCCCGTTTCTTATTAAAATCCCTTTACAGCATCAATGGTTCACCACCACCTTGGCTGTGCGCATGCCCGAAGGTGCGATGGAGCGCAGGGTGTAGATCCCCACCGGAAGGTCGTGGGTGCTCATCTGTTGGCGACCGCTGGCAATGGCCTGCGAACGCACCGTGCGGCCTGCAAGGTCAATCAGTTCAACGGTGCCTCCTTCCATGCCATCTGCCACAAACCAAAGCTGGTCGTTGGCCGGATTGGGCCACATAGAAATACCAGTGGTGGCAGTAGGCTGCTCGCTTGTGCCCACCACTATGGTGTTCAGTTCGCGGGTCCACACTCCGCCCCAATCGGTTCCTACATAAAGCTGGTCGTTTTGGGTGGTCACCGAAAGAATACCCGTGTAGAAGAGGTCGCCTGTGATG